>CAMSTW010000011.1 GCA_947063855.1 uncultured Dorea sp. | reverse complement strand
TCTGCTGCATCTGTGACTCCTTCTGCTGCATCTGTGACTCCTTCTGCTGCATCTGTGACTCCTTCTGCTGCATCTGAGATTCTTTCTCTTGAATTTGAGATTCTTTCTCTTGCATCTGTGATTCCTTCTCTTGTATCTGCGATTCTTTCTCTTGTATCTGAGATTCTTTCTTTTGCATCTGGAGTTCTTTTTCTTTCCACTCTTCCGCAAAGATTTCCTTCAATGCATCACATACCATATTGCCCTCCCCTTTCATAAGGTTTTTATTTGCCTGGATGATCAAGTCCATTGCCGACTGATACAAAACAGAATCCTTATGCCGTTGATATTCTCGTAACAGATGTTCTGTATTCCTGTCCATCGGAAGGTTCCGTCTTAAGCTGCTAAGCCATCGGTTTTCTTCAGGCGGGAGTTGATTGACAACCAAAATCTGGATAGAAACCGAATCGTTTTTAAGCCTGTAGATGCCTTTCTCCACTTTCCAGACCTCAATGCCTCGTTCATTTTTCAGTATCTTCAACATTTTTCGAGGATAATGACTGCATACGAAAGATATACTTATATCTTTCATAGAGATTTCATGAACCTTCTTTGTTTTGGACTGATAGAGACAGGCATAACCATATACTTTGTAGAAGTCATTGATATTCAGACTGTCACCAGGACTCTTGTACTCTATTAAGTTGAATTTGCGGAAAATCTTCCCAATCTTCTTTTGTACAGGCGTATCAGAATTCTTAATGACCAAGGTATCGACACGCAGAGCCTTCTTATATAATTCATGCTCTGAGTAGAATTCCAGATGCGCGGACTCTTCTTGAAGTTCAATTTGAAAGGACGCATGAAAACCATCATGCCACTGTAAGAGACCAGACGCCATTTGTTACCTCCATTATATTCAATTATTTGCCTGTATGCAAGGTCTCAGAGTAATTAAATTAATTTCATTAGGGCATCACCTGCAATTCCAAAAGAACATACATAATGTTTCATCATATAACGGGTAAATCCTGGCGAACGCCAGACCTGAATAAATAGATTACCTGAATGATTGGTTCCATTTGCTATATAGATACTATAACATAACTGGTTTCCATATACAACCATTTTATAATGAAAAAAGATTGGATTTGAAATATATTGGAAACATATTTAGAAATTACGAAAGAGACTGTTGAGCAATATTCAACAGCCTCTTTGGGTAGTGTGAAAGGATGCGGGGACATCTGTTTTTGATACGGTTCTTCCAAGTGTAAGTGTCATTGTATACGAAATTGACCGATCAGCTGGTTCAGTGTCTTTGCCTGATTGGACAGTTCGTTGGAGATGGCGGCGCTCTCCTCGGCGGCATCAGAATTCGCCTCTGTCACTCTGGAGACTTCTTTGATCCGGTTCTCTACAGAAACAATCATCTCTGACTGCTGAGCGCTGGCAAGTGCGATATCATCCATGAGTGTCTTGATGGACTGGATACAGTCGTTTATTACCTGCATCGCGGAGATAACAAGATTCGTCGATTCTGTACCTGTTTTTACGTCATTGAGGGATCGGCCGATCAGTGTGCTCGTGTCACCGGCGGCTTCAGCCGATTTGGCGGCGAGGCTTCGGACTTCGTCTGCCACGACCGAAAAGCCCTTTCCGGCAGTACCCGCCCGGGCGGCCTCAACAGCGGCATTCAGCGCAAGGATATTCGTCTGGAAAGCTATATCTTCAATGGTCTTGATGATGCTGACAATCTGTGACGAGGACTGGTCAAGATTCCTTGTGGCGGCAGTCAGCTGTTCCATCTTCGTATCGGCCTCGGCGGCATAGCCGGCGGCCCTGTCCACCAGATCGGTGGCGTCATTGCAGCGGACGGTACTGCCCTTAATCTGTGCAGTGATATCTGTAACATTTTCTACAAGTCCATTGATGGAATCCTTCTGTTGTACAGTACCCTGAGATAATGCCTGGGCTCCTGCGGAAACCTGGTTGGCGCCGCTGTTCACCTGGTTGGCGATCTGGGCAATGTCCCGCATTACGGTGGTCAGATGGGCGCGGATACTCTTAAGGCTCTCAGCCAGGATCCTGAAATCGCCGATGTAGTAGGATTCATTTTTTGCGACGTCGACCGCGATATTGCCCGCCGCCATCTCGCCTAAGATCCGGCCGATATCGTCAATGGTCTTGCGCAGACAGTCGCATACATGGTGGATTGTCTGAGCGATCATGCCAATCTCGTCTTCTCTTTCATAGAATGATTCCAATTCCTGATCGGCGGAAAGCTCAAGCTTCCCCAGCCGCCGGATCGCACCTTCCATGACCATAAGCTCCCTGCCTACCCGGAACAGGATCAGCACGGAGACAAGTATGATGACTGCCGCGACAATCGCGCACAGAACGCCGACCGTGATGCGGACTGCCCCGACTTCCCGGTAGACCTCGGATGCATTATCGCGGACCATGAATACCCAGTTACGGTCTTTCAGATATTTGTAGACAACCAGCTGGTTTACGCCATCCTCGTCCTGATAAGAATATGTACCGGCCTGAGTGCTCCCGTCTGACCTGATCTTTTCCAGAATCTTCAGATAACCCTTGTCGGTAGTCTCCGTGTTCAGGAGAGCCTCGTCTTCATGGTACATGTACATGCCTGTCTCAGCATTTAAAAAAACATATTCACTGTTAGGCAGACCCTCAATGTCCAGATCCAGCAATGCGTCCATCAGCCGGCTGGCATAAACGCCGGCTCCCACATAGCCGATACAATTGTCATTATCAAAAACAGGATAATACATGGAGATAATCATACTTCCGGTTCCCGGTGACTCCATGATTCCCAGATTGGTAAGCTGCGGCTTGGACAGGATTGTATCACGGAATACATCCAGTGAGTCGCCTTCACGGGTGGTCATACCGATGGCTCCCTGAGAAGTGTGCGTCAGGATATAGGTGTCGGGAGTGCCGATGTATAATCCCTCAAAAACACCTTTGACCGAGGCAAAATCCTCCGTATACTTCTGTCCCTTCAGGCGCAGTGCGTCGTCCTGTGGCTGCTTCAGAAGATCCTGCACTTCGCTGCTCAATGAGAAGGCTTTGAGGTATTCCTCTGCGGACGCGACATAATCGTTGATGATGGCGGCCCTTGATTCGACGGCGTCTGTCATCTGGTTCGTTATATTGCTTTTTACCATGGAAGCGGCGCGGCTGGATACGACAAACCAGAGGAGAAGCATCCCGACAAAGATAATTACTGTTGTAATGATACTGATACGTGTGGCTAACTTTCGATTTACAAGAAATTTCATAAGATTCCTCCTACAAAAAATAGGTTTTAGAATAGATAATACTCATTTTGATTTTGTATTTATGAAGTATAACTATATTTACAGATAATTTTAGCACTCTTTTTCCTGATTTACAATATGATGGTGGAAAATATTTGAAACATAGAGATTGACATGTCCCGATAATTTGTTATAATAGACACAACGAGACAGAGATGCCGGTCCGTCGCAGACCGGCGCGGCAATCCATCAGGGAGAGTTCTGCAAGATTCATATATTCTTTGTTTTCAGGAGAAGTTGTTTTATTCTTTTATTACCACATGATCAGTATCTTAACAGAGGTTATTTTTTGGTAGTTGCAGCCAGATTTATTCTGTCGCGGGAATCTGTGAATGCATGTTCCGGATCGTCGGCAGAATCCACGAGTTGATTCTAATAATCAGATATATTCTAATGATATCAAGGATTTTTCTATTTATTCAAATATGTAGATCCCAGTAATTTTTATAAAAATGTGTTGAGATATTGTGTTTGTAAAAGGTTATACAGGCAGAAAGTGGCTTCCGTTTGGGGATTGAACCAGGAAAGGTGGTGTTATAAGGACGACGGAGATGATTTTGTGTCACTTCTTCTCAGCGGTTACAGTTGTAGTTGAAGGTCTCAGTACGCGGAACATTTGCCGAAAAAGCGGTAGGAAATTCGCTGTCTGTATGGTATAGAAAAGGGCTGTGAAAATTGTGCGGACCTCTGTCTCGGATCCGGATCTGTCCGGATATTCCAAAGTCAGGAAAGGAGAAATAAGATATGGGAAGAATGAAGAAGAGTATGGCGGCACTTCTTGTGCTGGTAATGTGTTTTTCTGCCGCATTGCCTTATGCGGGCGGGGTGTCTGCTGCAGATGCCGAAGCAGACACGAAAGAATCAAGGAGAGCGGAATATGTAGTTACGCTGGAATCCGCACAAGAGGGCAGGATAAAATTTGCAGATTCAGAAGAGGCGGCGATGGCTTATCATGAGGGCGACAGGGTTACACTTGAGATAAGTCCGGGAGAAGGATATGAACTGATGGAGATTCTGCTTCTGAATACTGCAGACGGAACAAAGCCTGTGGAACATGTGCGGCCGGAGAACTTAGAAGAGCAGGAAAACCGGAAAGAGAGCCTGGTATCGTTTGAAATGAGGGATTATGACGCGACTGTGCGGGCTGTGTTCGTAGAAGCCGAAATCAGAGACGGGGAAACGGCTCAGGCGCAGACAGAGCCGGCGGAAGAGATTCCGGAGGATAAGGCAGAAGAATCCGGGCGGCAGGAGGATACATTTCCTTATGAAGGATATCTGTGGGGCAAGGACAGCCGGGCCATAGATACAGGACTGACCGCCAGACTGACCAACAATCATTCGGATACAGAGTTACGCAATGGGAATCCGGAGGATGGACTGGCCGGCGGGGAGCAGGATATGGCGTCGGCCAATGAGAAGGCAAAAGACGTGGCGGCTTATGGGAATCCGGACCGGGGACTGGTCAATGGAAAGCTGGCCAGGTCGTTGGTCCGGTCGGCAGTTCTGTCTGCGGCAGGAACCGATGCAGTCATCAGGCCGGGAACGAATCATAGCTATGGGAGCTGGGGGACTTGTGAATTCCGTGTGACGACCAGTACCGGGCAGTATCTGGGGTATTGCGCGCAGCCGAATCTGGCTACGCCCGACGGAACGTACAGTATCGCAGAGCTGGATAATACGATGATAAAAGCCGCACTGCTGATCGCGCCGGGCGGCGTGCCGCAGCTGTACGAGAATTACGGGAAGAGTATCTATAACGAAGCAGACAACAATGTGTACGCCTATGCGCATGCATTAATCGGTTATCTGTATATGGGATCGCTGAAAGGTCTGTCTTCGTCTATGGCCAGAGGCGTGGAAAATATGGCGAACGTCCTGTCTCAGATTTCCCATAATCCATTAGACCCGTCCTATGGACTTTTTCAAAGTTATTTTGGCCAGTATAAAGTATATGTGGCCTGCAGCGGACTGGATACGACGCAGGACATTGTCTGGATTGAGAAGAATCCGGCGGGCCGTGCAAAGCTTAAGAAGACCTCGTCCAATACGGAAATCACGGAAGGAAACAGCTGTTACAGTCTTACCGGGGCCAGATACGGGGTGTTTTGGGACAATGGCTGCAGCCGGCAGGCGGCAGTGCTTACGACAGATGAGTCGGGCAATTCGGACACGGCGGACCTTGACGCCGGAACCTATTATGTGAAAGAACTTACGGCGCCAAGAGGCTATAAGCTGGATCAGGAGGTCTATCCGGTCCAGGTGAATGCCGGGGAGACCGCAGAGCTAAAAGTGAGCGACGAGCCGGTGCTGTCGCCTTCCGTCTCCATCCATAAGGTGGACCGTGAGACAGGGGAAGGGATGGCGTTAGGAGCAGCCACGCTGGAAAATACACAGTTCCGGGTAAATTTCTATAACGGATATTATACGAAAGAAAACCTTCCGGAGAAGCCGGACAGGACGTGGGTGATGAGAACCGGGACTGCGAAGACAAGAGAGGATGAGATGCTTCCGCTTGGAACCCTCAGTGTGGAAGAGATTCAGGCGCCTGTGGGGTATCAGCTTGACAGTATCTACCTGGATCCTTCGGGTGCAGGAACGGATGTTGAGAAGATCCATGTGGCGAAGATTATCCAGGATGGAGACCGGGGGACGGTAGAGGACGGGACGGCTTATGTTGTGGCTGACAGTGTGATTCGAGGGGATTTTGAACTGACGAAGATTGACAAGAATACGCAGCAGGCGATTGCAGGAGTTCCTTTCTGTATTACCTCCGATACAACCGGGGAATCCCATATCGTCGTGACGGATGAGAACGGACATTATTCTTCGAATACGGCGTATGCGCCTCACAGCTACCAGACCAACGGCGGGAAGGCAGGAGACGGGCTGTGGTTCGGCCTTAACGAGGACGGGAACAGTGTCGCGGTGGATGACAAAGCCGGCGCTCTGCCCTATGACACCTATACGGTTGAGGAGCAGAAATGTGCCGCGAATGAAGGGAAGTTCCTCTATTCCGGCAAGATCACGATTACAAGAGCGGATTACATCGTGAATCTTGGAAATGTGGAGAATGCAGATATCGCGATTCAGACAACGGCGAAGGATGAGGCAACGGGTACACACTATGCATCGGCCAGTGAGGATGTAACGGTCATTGATACCGTTTCCTATATGGGGCTGCAGAAGAATAAGGAGTATCGTGTGACGGGGACTATCATGAACCGGGCAACGGGACGTGCAGTGACAGATGGGGCCGGGAATCCGGTTACGGCGACGGAAGAATTTATCCCCAGGGATTCGAACGGGGAAGTAGAGGTGGAATTCTTCTTTGACGCGTCTGCGCTTGCCGGAACAGACATTGTGGTGTATGAGGAATTGTATCTTGGCGGTGCGAAACTGGCAGAGCATGCGGATATCAATGATGCCGGCCAGACCATACATTTTCCTGCAATCGGTACGCAGGCTTCGGACAGAGAGACAGGCTGTGAGATATCCAAAGCGGATGAAGAGATAACCATCGTAGATACAGTATCCTATGAGAATCTTCGCGCCGGACGCAAGTATAAGATGACTGGGGTTCTGATGGACAAGGAGACCGGACGGGCGGTTCTTACAGATAACGGCAGCAGGATCGAGGCTGAGACGTCGTTCACCCCAGAGACAGCGAGCGGTACGGTTGAGGTCGTCTTCCGGTTTCCCGGAAGAAGTCTTGCGGGAAAGACGCTGGTGGCGTTCGAAACGCTTAGCAGGGATAACCGGGAATATGCGGTGCACCATGACATTACAGATGAACCGCAGACCATCTATATTCCGAAGATAGGAACCAGGGTACATGACAGTGATACAGGGGCGCACATCTCCCGGGCGGACAGTGACGTAACCCTTGTGGATGAGGTGAACTATGAGAACCTTGTGCCGGGAAGGGAGTATGTGCTGAAAGGTGTTCTGATGGACCTGAGGACGAAGAAGCCGGCAGTGGATGCAGGCGGGAATCAACTTGCTGCACAGACTGCATTTACACCTGAAAAGAGTGACGGAACTGCAGAAGTTGTATTCCGGTTCAATGGAAGCGGCCTTGCAGGGAAGACGCTGGTTGTCTATGAAGAATTGTTCTGGCAGGGGAAATCCATTGCAGAGCATAAGGTGATTGGGGATGAGGGGCAGACCGTATATTTCCCGTCTATCGCTACGACTGCCGGGGACCAGAAGACAGGCGAGAAGATTTCATTTGCAGAAGATAAGGCGGCGATTGAAGATGTGGTACATTATGAGAACCTGATTCCGGGCAAGAAGTATACGGTAACAGGAACGCTGATGGATCAGTCCGACGGTATGCCGCTGACGGATTCCAAAGGAAAGGAGATTACGGCAGAGAAGTCGTTCACGCCTAAGAGCGCCAAAGGTGATGTGACTGTTGTGTTTGAATTTGACGCTAGCCTTCTTGCAGGAAAGACCGTGGTTGCATTCGAGGAGCTGTTTACTGAGAAGAAGAGCGTTGCAGTCCATGCAGATATCAGGGACGAAGCCCAGACAGTGCGATTCCCCGAGATCCATACGCAGGCGGTGGACAAGGAGACCGGGATCAATCTGACTCTGGCGTCAGAGGAGATTACGGTAATCGATACGGTATCTTACCGTCATCTGATTCCGGACAGAGAATATCATCTGGAGGGAACGCTGATGGACAAGGAGACGAAAGAACCTGCTCTGGATGCAGACGGGAAGGAGATTCATGCGGATGCATCCTTTGTACCGGAGAAAGCGGACGGCGAGACAGAATTAACCTTCCGGTTCCCGGGGAAGGAATTGGAGAATCATACCTTTGTTGTATTCGAAGAGCTGTTCATGAAGAAGTCGTGGTTCAGGGAGGTGAAAGCGGCTGTGCATCAGGATATAGAGGATGAGGACCAGACCATCCATATTCCGGAAATCCGCACGACAGCGCTGGATGACGGGACAAAGACGCACCAGTCCATGGCAGACGAAGCAGTCAGCCTTACAGATACCGTATCCTACTCGAATCTTGTGCCCGGATATGAATATACCCTGAAAGGAGTTCTGATGGATCGGGAGACAGGAGAACCAATGAAGGATGATGATGGAGAATCCGTCCGTTCAGAGCAGACATTTACGGCAGAAAAGGCGAAAGGGGAGCTTGAGATGGTATTTTCCTTGAGCGGAGCTTCTCTTGCGGGAAAGACGGCGGTGGTGTTTGAGTCTCTTGAATACGAGGGGAAGCCGGTGGCAGAGCATGAGGATATCGAAGATACGAAGCAGAGCATTTATTTTCCGGCGATTAAGACTACGGCGTCTGATAAAGCAGACGGTGATAAGGAGATCGTAATCGGGGATACAGTAACCATTACAGACCGGATAGAATATCAGAATCTGATTCCAGGCATGGAGTACCGGATTAAAGGTACGGTTATGGACAGAACCAGTGCAGAACCGCTTACGGCAAAAGACGGGCCTGTAATCGCCGAGCATGTGTTTACGGCAAAGGAGTCTTCGGGAAATGTTGACGTCAGCTTTACCTTCCCGGGGAGCGGGATGGAAGAGCGGGAACTGGTGGTCTTCGAGAAGCTCTATATCAATGAGAGCGGGGAAGAAGCGGCAGTCCATGAAGATCTGGCGGATGAAGGGCAGACGGTAAGGCTTGTAAGCAAACCGGCGCCCGGGAAGCCTTCGAAGGCAGTAAATACCGGAGATGCAGACGGAGGAGCGGTATCCGTTTATCTTCTTCTGCTCCTTGCGGGCGGAGCCCAGGCGGTGCAGAGCATAAGGAAGAGGAAACGCAGATAAAAATGTGAAATGGAATAAATTCATTGTAGACATAAGAGGAATCTTCAAGTACAATAGGGGGTATGAGTATAAAACAGAGTCCGCTCGGTAATTATATGCCGACAGGATTTTTCTGAACAGTTCCTTGATGAGCAGCAGGCCATGCTGTCAGTATTCCATCCTGGCAGTTCAGAAGTTCGGGCGCTGACCGGATGGAGTACCGGCCTGCCTCAATCTAAGTGATGCCGTAAACAGAACGATAGAAGACAGAATACTCAGGAAAGGAAGAAGGAAGATGAGTAACCTTACAGAGATCAGATGGCACGGCCGCGGCGGCCAGGGTGCCAAGACTGCCGCGCTGCTCCTTGCGGACGTAGCGTTTCAGACAGGAAAATACGTCCAGGGCTTCCCGGAGTACGGACCGGAACGTATGGGCGCGCCGATTACAGCTTATAACCGGATCAGCGACACACAGATCCGCGTACATTCCAACATCTACGATCCGCAGTATGTGGTTGTTGTGGATGAATCACTGCTGGAGGCTGTCGATGTAACCAGCGGCCTCAAGAAAGAGGGCGCGATCCTTATCAACACGGCACGCCCCAGGGAAGAGATTATCCCGCACCTGAAGGGCTATGAAGGGAAGGTCTGTACCATAGACGCCCATAAGGTGTCCATGGCGACGATGGGAAGATATTTTCCTAATACGCCGCTTCTTGCCGCAATCGTGAAGGTGGCGGGGATTATGGATGAAGAGACATTCTTAAGAGAGATGCGCGCATCATTTTCACATAAGTTCGCCAGCAAACCGGAGGTAATCGACGGCAATATGGCGGCGCTTAAGATGGCGCTTGAGGAGGTGCGGTAATGGCAACAGATATCACGAGATTAGGCGTAAAGGCGACATGGAAGGACCTGACGGAAGGCATGGTGATCGCCGGAGCAGGGACGTCGAAGGAATTTAACACCGGCGAGTGGTCTACGGACAAGCCGGTATTCACAGAAGAGAAATGCAGGCAGTGCCTGCTGTGCACGCCGGTCTGCCCGGACAGCTGTATTCCGGTGAAGGACGGCAAGAGAGGCGGATTCGACTACGATCACTGCAAGGGATGCGGCATCTGTGTAAAAGCATGCCCGTTCGGTGCAATCACGATGGAAGGGGTGTAAGTAAAGATGGCAAAGAGAGACCGTTTATCAGGAAATGAAGCAATCGCGATTGCGCTAAGACAGATTAACCCGGATGTATTCCCGGCGTTTCCGATTACCCCGTCCACAGAGATTCCGCAGTATTTTGCATCCTTTGTGGCAAATGGACAGGTAGATACGGAATTTATTCCGGTAGAGAGCGAGCACAGCTCCATGAGCGCCGCCATCGGCGCGTCGGCGGCGGGAGCCAGAAGCCTGACTGCAACGTCCTCCTGCGGACTTGCGTACATGTGGGAAGAGTTATACATAGCGGCGTCTAACCGCCTGCCGCTTGCATTGGCGCTTGTAAACCGCGCATTGTCAGGACCGATCAACATTAACTGTGACCATTCGGACAGTATGGGCGCAAGGGACGCCGGGTGGATCCAGATCTATGCGGAGAACAATCAGGAAGCTTATGATAACATGGTACAGGCATACCGCATTTCCGAGCATAAGGATGTGAGACTGCCGGTCATGATCTGCCAGGATGGGTTTATCACCAGTCATGCGGTCGAGAACATGGAGCTTTTAGAAGACGGTGAGGTTAAGGAATTCGTAGGAGAATATGAACCGGAGAATTATCTGCTGAACCCGGAATGTCCGATGGCAGTGGGTCCTTATTCCATCACAGACTATTATATGGAAGCAAAACGTAATCAGGCGGAAGGCATGAAGCACGTGGAGAAGGTTGTACTTGAGGTGGCGGAGGAATTCGCCGGGATCTCCGGCAGGAAGTACGGACTGTTCGAAGCCTACCGCATGGAGGACGCCGAGTATGCGGTTGTGATGATCGGATCGGCGGCTGGTACGACGAAGGACGCCGTGGATCAGTTAAGGGAGCAGGGAGAGAAGGTGGGTCTGCTGAAGATCCGGCTCTACCGCCCGTTCCCGGCGGAGGCGGTTGCAAAGGCCCTGACCGGCGTGAAGGCAGTCGCCGTCATGGACCGCGCAGAAGGTTACACGAATCACGGCGGACCGTTGGGCGCGGATGTGATGTCGGCATTATACAGGGCAAGGTCGCAGGCCTTGGCGGTGAATTATATCTACGGCCTGGGCGGACGGGACGTACGTGTTGAGGATATGGAAGGCGTGTTCGATGTCCTGAAACAGATAGCGGCAGACGGCGATGCAGGAGAGACATACCGTTATCTGGGAATCAGAGAATAGGGGGGACAAAAGATGAGCTATAATTTCAAAGAGACGATGAGCAAGCCGGAACGTCTTGCGCCGGGACACAGGATGTGCGCGGGCTGCGGCGGGACGATTGCGGTAAGGAATGTACTGCGCGGCCTTCATGAGGGCGATAAGGCAGTCATCGGCAACGCTACAGGGTGTCTGGAGGTATCTACATTTACATACCCGTACACGGCGTGGGAGGACAGCTATATCCATAATGCGTTTGAGAATGCAGGCGCGACCTTAAGCGGTGTGGAAGGTGCGTACAGAGTTTTGAAAAGAAAAGGAAAATTAGACGAGACGTACAAGTTCATCACATTCGGCGGCGACGGCGGAACCTACGATATCGGCTTCCAGTCGCTGTCCGGCGCGATGGAGCGCAACACGGATATGGTGTATGTATGCTATGATAACGGGGCATATATGAATACCGGTATCCAGCGGTCTTCCGCGACTCCCATGTATGCAGATACGACCACGACTCCGGTGGGAAGTGCTAGCAACGGCAAACCGCAGAACCGCAAGGATCTGGCGGCGATTATAGCGGCCCACGATATCCCTTACGTGGCACAGACCACATTTATCGGGAATTTCAAGGATCTTCATGTGAAGTCGGAGAAGGCAATCTATACGCCGGGCGCCGCGTTCCTGAATATCATGGCGCCATGTCCAAGAGGGTGGAGATACAATACGCCGGATATCATGGAGATCTGCAAGCTGGGCGTGGAGACCTGTTATTGGCCGTTATTCGAGGTAGTGGAAGGCAAGTGGATCCTGAACTACGAGCCAAAGAACAAGCTGCCGGTTGAAGATTTCCTGAAACCCCAGGGAAGATTCAAACATTTATTCAAGAAAGGGAATGAATATCTGATCGAGGAATTCCAGAGGGAAGTAGACCGCAGATGGGAAGAACTCAAGTTCAGATGTTCCAGAGGATAGAATCAGAGTGAAAAGAGAAAAGTTCGGGTCGCGTCTGGGATTCATCCTGGTGTCTGCCGGATGCGCCATAGGAATCGGGAATGTGTGGAAATTCCCGTATATGTGCGGGGAGTTTGGAGGAGCGGCGTTCATCCTCATCTATCTGGTATTCCTCCTGATCATGGGGATACCGGTCATGATCTGCGAGTTTGCGGTGGGAAGAGGAAGCCGGCGAAGCGTGGCGGCAGGTTTCGAGAAGTTAGAGCCTGCCGGGACCCGCTGGCATGTGACGAAGTGGATCGGCGTGATCGGATGTTACCTGCTTATGATGTTCTATACTACGGTAGGCGGCTGGATGATGTATTACTGTTACCGCAGCATAAAAGGCGAATTCGCGGGCGCGTCATCAGAGACGGTGGCGGCAGGGTTTACGGATATGCTGGGAAATGTTTCAGTTATGACATTCTGGACGGCGCTGATCTGTATCGTGGGCTTTGCTGTCTGCTATTTCGGAATCCAGAAGGGGATTGAGCGGGTGTCCAAGCTCATGATGTCAGCGCTTCTGGTCATTATGGTGGTGTTGGCGGTCCACTCCGTATTTCTTAAGGGAGCAGGAGAAGGGATCCGCTTCTATCTGGTGCCGGATTTTGCGGGGATGAAAGAGATTGGAATCGGAAATGTCATCTTCGGCGCCATGAGCCAGGCGTTCTTTACCCTTTCCATCGGAATCGGCGCGATGCTGATCTTCGGGAGCTATATCGGACGGGAGAGAAGCCTTGCGGGCGAGGCAATCAGCATTACGGCTCTGGATACCTTCGTTGCACTGATGGCGGGATTCATCATCATACCATCCTGTTTCGCGTTCGGTATCGAGCCGGGAGCGGGTCCAAGCCTGATCTTTATTACGATACCCAATATATTTGCGCAGATGCCGGGCGGGCAGATATGGGCGGCGTTGTTCTTCCTGTTTCTGACCTTTGCCGCGTTCACAACCATCGTGGCGGTCTTCGAGAATATTATCTCATTTGCCATCGATCTGCTTGGCTGGTCCAGGAGGAAGAGCGTTCTGGTGAATGTGGTGCTGCTTGTGATCCTAAGTATGCCGTGTGTGCTGGGATTCAATGTCCTTGCCGGGTTTGAGCCGTTAGGCGCCGGGACGAATATCATGGATCTTGAGGACTTCATTGTATCCAATAATCTGCTTCCCCTGGGGAGTCTGGGGTATGTGCTGTTCTGTACCCGGAAGAATGGCTGGGGATGGGACAATTTCCTCAGCGAAGCCAATGCAGGGGACGGGCTTCATTTCCCCCGCGGGCTTAAGGGATATATATCTTACGTGCTTCCGCTGATTATTATCGTAATCTACCTGAAAGGATATTATGATATGTTTGCCGGACGCGGGGCGGCGGTGCTTGCCGGATGGATGGCGGCGGCGGTACTGTTCCTGGGGTTCGTACTGTTCTGTGCGGCGGGAACGAAACGATCAATTAAGAATTGACACATTCCAAAGAAGGGTTTATGATAGAATCATAAGATCTTGCGGAGGTACATAATTATGAAATATCAGATTCTAGGAGAAACTCTTCCGGTCGTGGTCTGCCAGCTTGAGGGCGGTGAGAAGATGATTACGGAAGGCGGCGGTATGTCATGGATGTCGCCGAATATGCTGATGGAGACGACGACGAACGGAGGTATCGGGAAGGCGTTTGGAAGGATGTTCTCCGGTGAGAAGATGTTCCAGAACATCTACACGGCCCAGGGCGGCAGCGGGATGATTGCATTCGCGTCAAGCTTCCCGGGTTCCATCAAGGCATACGAGATTGCCCCGGGGCAGGAGATGATCTTCCAGAAGAGCGCGTTCCTGGCAGGCGAGGCAGGAGTGGAACTGTCTGTATTCTTTAATAAGAAGGTCAGTTCGGGCCTGTTTGGCGGCGAGGGATTTATCATGCAGAAGATCAGCGGCTATGGCACGGTGTTTGCAGAGTTTGACGGTCATGTGGTGGAGTACGAGCTTACGGACGGGCAGCAGATTGTAGTTGACACCGGGCATCTTGCGGCGATGACTGCCGGATGCCGGATGGAGATTAAGAGCGTGCCGGGCGTGAAGAATATGCTGTTTGGAGGCGAAGGATTCTTTAATACGGTAATCAGCGGACCGGGCAAGGTATGGCTTCAGACGATGCCGATCAGTAATGTGGCGGGGATATTGAGACCTTATATGCCGTCAGGTTCATAAGAAGATATTTATTTCAGGAGAAAAAGCTCCCTGAGGGGCAGGTTTTAACAAGACAGTGGAATTTGCCGGACTCTGCTGTCTTGTTATTTTTATTGCTGTGATAATGTGTAAACCGGCTGGTCAGGTCCGCATCTCCCCCATATGCTCTTTCCGGTATTTACTTGGCGAGCATCCCATATACCGCTTGAAGATCTGCCCATAATAAGCGGACGTGGAGAAGCCTGTCATACCGGCAATCTTCGTAATGCTCTCGCCTGTCCGAAGGAGCGGCAGGCTGTTCTGAATACGGAGAAACAGGATATACTCGAAGATGGTCATCTTCATATACTTCTTAAAGAAACGGCAGCATTCGCTCTTGCAGATATTCACGTGTTCTGCAATCTCATCCAGAGTGAGTTCCCTGGCGTAGTGTTCCTGGATAAAGGACAGGATGTCCTTGAGACGTGTCAGATTCTTCTGCGGCTGTTGTCCGCTGACAGGAAGGGAACTATAATACAGGTAAAGCTTCTGCCAGATCTCTGCCAGAATAAGGTGTACCCGGAGTTCATAGTCCGGCGGAGGCGTCTGTAACATCTGATAGATATGCCGAATCCGGCCGATGATGTCCTGATGCCAGTCTGTCTCTGCTTTGAGGCGGAGGGAATGCCAGCTTTCATTAGAGATGATGAAATCTACATATTTTGTCTGCAGGAGACTGTTTTCATACCCGTAGATGAATCTTGGGTGGAAGGTAACAGACAGGTAGCTGCAGTCCTTCCCGTCCTTCATATAACCGGAATGAAGGGAATTGCTGTTGCAGAATAACCCGTCCCCCTCTTTCAGGAGATATTTCTCATCATTCACAAAATATTCAATCTGTCCGGACATGACCCAGGTAAGTTCGATCTCGGGGTGCCAGTGCCAGGGAAAGGAATTCTGTTCGTAGGACTGTATTTTTTCAAGGCTGATGTGGACGGGGAATTCATAATTTCCATGCTTCTTGATCTCTTTCTGGTCTTTTTCTGTGTGTAACTGCATAGGGAATCTCCATTTCCTCAATATCCTTATATTATTATCAAATATTCTTATTGTATCGTATGCCTAATCTCATTATAATCATAAATTAGATAAGGGAAATATGCAAGTGAAATAATTGTAATAAAATAATATAAGAATGGAGGACAAAAAGATGAAGGAGAAATTAATCCGGCAGTTTCAGGAACTGTACCAGGGGGAAGGAGAGATCCGCTCTTATTTCGCACCGGGCCGCGTGAACCTGATCGGAGAGCACACAGACTATAACGGAGGCCATGTATTTCCATGTGCACTGACACTTGGAACCTATGGAATCGTAAGAAGCCGGGAAGACAGGAAGCTCCGGTTCTACTCGGCGAATTTCGAGAGGCTTGGAGTCATCGAGACAAGCCTTGACGAACTGGTTCCTGACCCGAAGGCGAACTGGACCAATTATCCGAAGGGGGTAATGTGGGCGTTTGAGAAGAGAGGATATAAGCTGACTCATGGACTGGATATTCTGATCTATGGAAATATCCCCAATGGTTCGGGGCTTTCCTCATCTGCTTCTCTGGAAGTTCTGACAGGAGTGATCCTGAAGGATACTTTTGGTTTTGACGTATCCATGGTAGATATCGCGCTGATCGGGCAGGATTCCGAGAATAATTTCAACGGATGTAACTGTGGAATCATGGATCAGTTCGCCAGCGCCATGGGAAAGAAAGACATGGCAATTTTCCTGGATACCAACACCCTGCATTATGAATATGCGCCGGTGGTACTTAAGGATGCGAAGATTGTGATTACCAACAGTAAGGTGAAGCACAGTCTGGTGGATTCTGCCTATAATGACAGAAGGAATGAATGCGAGACTGCATTGAAGGAATTGCAGACGGTGACTAAGATCGAGTCGCTGGGAGAGCTGACAGAAGAAGCGTACGAGGCGCATAAGGACGTCATCAAGGACGAGGTAAGGCAGAAGCGCGCGAAGCATGCCGTATATGAGAACCAACGCACCGTCCGTGCGGTGGAGGCCCTTAAGAATCAGGATGTGGAACTGTTTGGCAGGCTGATGAACGCATCCCATGAGTCCCTGCGGTATGATTATGAGGTCTCCTGCGAGGAGATTGATATCCTGGTCGATCTTGCCCAGGCGATGCCGGGAGTACTTGGTTCGCGTATCACAGGCGGCGGTTTCGGCGGATGCACGGTCAGCATCGTTAAGAATGATGTGGTAGATACATTCATCAGCGAGATCGGAGCGGCCTACAAGGAGAAGGTCGGGCATGAGGCAGAGTTCTATGTAGTTGATATCGGAGACGGCGCGGGTATCATCTAGTGTACTACAGCTGTATAGTTATGGAGGATAAGAGAAGATGTTAAATGAGAATATCAAGAAACTGGTAGAATACGGCGTTTTGACAGGGCTTGTTCCGGAGACGGAGCGTATCTATACAACGAACCTCCTGTTGGAGATGTTCCATGAGGATGATTATGAGGATGTTGAAGTTGATGCAGATGCAATTGAACTGGAATCTGTATTAAAGGAACTGCTCGATGAGGCTGTAAAGCGCGGGATTATTGAAGACAGTATCGGATACAGAGACTTATTTGATACGAAGCTGATGAATTGTCTGGTTCCAAGGCCGGCGCAGGTACAGGAGACATTCGCGAAGAAGTATGAGATCTCTGCGAAGGAGGCAACGGACTATTATTACAAGCTGAGCCAGGACAGCGACTATATCCGCCGCTATCGCGTAAAGAAGGATATGAAGTGGAAGGTAGATTCTCCTTACGGCGAGATAGACATTACCATTAATCTGTCCAAGCCGGAGAAGGATCCCAAGGCAATTGCCGCGGCAAGGAACGCCAAAGCAAGCAGCTATCCGAAGTGCCTGCTCTGCATGGAAAACGAAGGCTATGCAGGACGCCTGAATCATCCGGCGAGAGAGAATCACAGGATTATCCCGATCACCATCAATGACAGCAAATGGGGATTCCAGTATTCTCCGTATGTGTATTATAACGAGCACTGTATCGTATTTAACGGACAGCACGTGCCGATGAAGATTGAGAAGGCGGCGTTTATCAAGCTGTTCGATTTCATCAAGCTGTTTCCGCACTATTTCCTGGGTTCCAACGCGGATCTTCCGATTGTAGGCGGCTCTATCTTAAGCCACGATCATTTCCAGGGAGGTAACTACACATTTGCCATGGCAAAGGCTCCGATCGAGAAGCAGGTGACAATTCCGGGGTACGAGGATGTGGAAGCAGGGATTGTGAAGTGGCCGCTGTCTGTCCTTCGTATCAGAAGCAAGGATGAGAAGCGTCTGATCGAGCTTGCCGACCATGTACTTGGCGCATGGAGAGGATACACGGATGAGGACGCATTTATCTACGCGGAGACGGATGGCGAGCCGCACAACACCATCACGCCGATTGCGAGAAAGGTGGGGGATACCTACGAGCTGGATCTGACTCTCAGGAATAATATCACGACGAAGGAGCATCCGCTGGGAGTTTATCATCCGCATGCACAGTATCATAACATCAAGAAGGAGAATATCGGTCTGATCGAGGTTATGGGGCTTGCAGTCCTGCCGTCCAGACTGAAGGAAGAGATGGAGATTCTGGCTGATTACCTTGTGGAAGGAAAGGATGTTAAGGCCAACGAGAAGATTGAGAAGCATGCGCAGTGGGTAGAAGAGTTCCTGCCGAAGCATGACAGCATTACCAGGGAAAATGTGATGGATGTGCTGAAGGAAGAGATTGGCGTCACATTCACCCACGTGCTGGAGGACGCCGGCGTGTATAAGTGCACAAAGGAAGGCCGCAAGGCGTTCATGAAGTTTATTGAGACACTGTAGATTCGGGGATATGTCAGGTTAAGGAACTGGCAATGGACCTGCATCAGCAGTTCTAGACTAGTACAGCGTTGCATAATTAACAGTGAATAATGTGCTTGATATCTGCGTCAGATGTGTGGCTGCAAGCCGACGTTCTACACTCCGTTTCGGTCCTTGCTGAACAAGCGCCACTGGCGCTTAGCAACATAGCGGGCTACGTCTAGGATTGAAGACGTGCATCTGGCACAGATAGCGAGTGCAGAATTCACTGTTAACTATGCAACGCTGTACTAGTGTACTGACCGCATTATATTCAGGCAAACCTCCTCAGTACACCAGATATCCCGCCGCCATTTCGCAGACGAATACGACCCCGCAGCACAATGCCGCAATCCCCATCATATTGACGCCCCGCCATGCAGCGATGGCGCCGGCGATCAGGGCGAGAATCCCGGCAAGAGGAACCTGGGGAGCGGCGATGATTGCAGGAAAGGTCATAACCGCGAGCGTCACGTAAGGTACATAGTAAAGAAATGACCGGATGAACGGATTCTTGATCTTCCCGCGGATTAAAGTCAGCGGCAATACGCGGATCAGGCAGGAGACTGCCGCCGCCGTCAGTATGTACAAATAAATATTGTGTGTCATATTCCTGTGTCTCCTTATTGCAATCCAGAGTCTGTCAGTGTATCGTCATCATCATCCTTCACCGGGAACAGAGCCGCCGCCGCTCCGGCGATCAGGACGGTCAGGATACTGATCTTCATGCTGTCTGATAAGCGGCCAAACAGAGGAATCTTCGATACGATGAAGCTGACCAGGAAGCTTATGATTACGACGCCGCCCACAACCTTATTCGTCCTGGAGGCGGGGATAATGATAGCAATGAACATCCCGTACAGTGCAACGCTTAAGGCGCTGACGACAGATGCAGGCAGGACGCTGCCTGCCACGATTCCCATAGCGGTGCCCATCGACCATCCCGGCAGTGCGACGGCCATGGCTCCGTAGTTATAATAAGGATTCAGCGCCCCGCTTCTTCCGATGCTGATTCCAAAGATCTCATCAGTGATGCCAAACCCGACCAGAAGCCGGTGCATATTCGAAGTATCCGGATCAAATCTCTGGCTCAGCGCACAGCTCATAAGCAGATAGCGGATATTTGTTACCAGTATGACAAATACCATCTCGATGTAAGGCGCATTTGCCATGATTACAGTAAATTCCGCGTATTCGCCTGCCGAGGCATGGTTCAACAGACTTGACAGAAATCCCTGAAAAGGGTTCAGTCCGGCTTTCTTCGCGACGATACCCAGGGAAAATGCAACGGCAAAGTAGCCAAGGGCAATCGGGATACCGTCCCGTATTCCGTTTGTAAAAGCATTTTTATTGCGATTCATCCTGCCACCTCAATGACCTTCTCTTTTGATTCTAAGTGAGTGCTTCTTTCTTACAGATTCCTATAAGGTAAAGTGCTTGTAAGCCTCTCCATCCAGATCCTTCCATGTAAATGTTCCGTTTTCCAACATCATATAGCTGTGTGCACT
Organism: uncultured Dorea sp.; assembly: GCA_947063855.1. Classification (GTDB taxonomy): domain Bacteria; phylum Bacillota; class Clostridia; order Lachnospirales; family Lachnospiraceae; genus Sporofaciens. The sequence continues at coordinate 38,217 of CAMSTW010000011.1, read as the reverse complement.
TCCGTCTTTGGGAATGGAAATAGAACCGGGATTCAGATAATAGCGGCCGTCGAATTCCTTGGCAGCCGGCACATGAGTATGCCCGTGGAGAAGGATATCGCCGGTTTTTTGCATAGGCGGGGCGGACATATTGTGGACATGTCCGTGCGTCGCGAAGATCATACGGCCCTGCTCATACAGAATGCAGTAATCCGCAAGAATCGGGAATGCAAGGACCATCTGGTCTACGTCTGTATCGCAGTTGCCGCGCACACAGAGAATCTCTTCCTTCATATTATTAAGGAGATCGATGACCTCCTGGGGCGCGTAGCCTTCCGGAAGGGCGTTTCTCGGACCATGATAGAGGAGATCTCCAAGAAGAAGCAGCTTGTCCGGCTGTTCTTTCTGATATTGCACAAGGAGCTTTCTCAGATAAAAGGCGCTTCCATGGATATCTGACGCAATCATTAATTTCATAGGAGAATCATTCCTTTCTGACAAATTTGTAGTATTAGTTTAGCACGGTTATTTTATTTGTGCAACAAAAGTTGTTTGACTTCTGAATCTTGTGCGTTGTATACTAGAGGTAGATTAAGAGAAGAAAGGAATACAGCATAAGATGAAGTGTCCATATTGTAATCAGTTAGATACCCGGGTGATTGATTCCAGACCGGCGGAGGACGGTAATTCCATTCGCCGCCGCCGTTCCTGTGATGCCTGTGGCAAGCGGTTTACGACCTATGAGAAGGTTGAGACCATCCCGCTTATCATCATTAAGAAAGACAATAATCGTGAACAGTATGACCGCGGCAAGATTGAGAACGGGATCTTAAGCGCATGCTATAAGCGTCCGGTATCTGCGTCAGATATCCAGAAGGCGATTGACAAGGTGGAGATGCGTATATTCAGCCTGGAGGTGAAGGAGGTTCCAAGCAGTACGGTCGGTGAGATCGTGATGGAAGAGTTAAAGGACCTGGATGAAGTTGCGTATGTGAGGTTCGCGTCGGTATATCGGGAATTCAAAGATGTGAATACCTTTATGGATGAGCTTAAGAAGATACTTAAGTAATATCTGGAATTCGAAAGGATTTTTGCCAAAAGGGATTTACTAAGTTGTATATAAAGTGATAGAATAACAGGGAGGAGCAACGAGACGGTGTTTGCTTCTTCCTTTTTACATCTTTTCGCGTAGTGAATACAATATTAGATTGGGTGAGATATATGAGAACTTACAAATTGACCATCGCATATGATGGGAGCAGGTATCAGGGGTGGCAGCGCCAGGTGACGACGGATAATACGATTCAGTTTGTCCTGGAATGGAGTATCGGCAAGCTGGTCGGTTATCGCGTCCAGGTGGACGGATCAGGCAGGACGGATGCAGGAGTCCACGCCCGCGGGCAGGTGGCCAGTGTGAAGCTGGCGAAGCTATATGATTCCAAGGAACTGAAGGACTCGCTGAACCGGTATCTGCCGGAGGATATCCGCGTGGTGAAGGTGGAGCTTGTGAGGAACAGTTTCCACGCCCGTAAGAGTGCTAAGGGTAAGAAGTATGAGTATTATATCGACTGCCGGGAGAAACCGGACGTGTTTTCGCGCAGATACTGCTATCATTATCCGGAGAAGCTGGATATTGAGGCCATGCGTGATGCAACCAAGTATCTGATCGGGCCGAAGAATTTTATCAGCTTCACGGATGATAAGGATTGCAAGGATTCCATAAGGCGGATTACGAACATCAAGATTGTGAGGAGCGGAGAGAAGGTTCGGATCACTTATTATGGTTCGGGGTTTCTGTATCATATGGTGCGCATTCTGACCGGTACATTGCTGGAGATCGGGACGGGGAAGCGGGATGCATCTAAGCTCCCGGTGGTGATTGCGGCGGAGGACAGAAGCCTTGCGGGATTTCTTGCCCCGGCGAGAGGATTGTTTCTGAGGAAGGTATATTATTAAAATATTTATGCCGTCCGGTTTCTATTGTATCTACGGGTTTGTCTTTGCGGATGAATACCCGAATATATTATGGAGGATTTTATAGATGAAGTTTGTATCATGGAATGTGAATGGAATCCGCGCATGCATGCAGAAGGGATTCATGGATTTTTTTAAGGAGGCGGACGCGGATATCTTCTGTATCCAGGAATCGAAGATGCAGGAAGGTCAGCTTGCCCTTGAGACGCCGGGGTATCATCAGTACTGGAACTACGCTGTGCGCAAGGGTTATTCCGGTACGGCGGTATTTACGAAAAAAGAGCCGTTGTCAGTATCCTGTGGAATCGCTATCGAAGAGCATGACCAGGAAGGCCGTGTGATCACGCTGGAATTTGAGGATTATTATTTCATCACGGTATATACGCCGAATTCACAGAATGAACTGGCAAGGCTTGATTACCGGATGCAGTGGGAGACGGATTTCCTGGCGTATCTGAAGAGGCTTGAAGAGAAGAAGCCGGTAATCTTCTGCGGCGATCTCAATGTGGCGCATCAGGAGATCGATCTTAAGAATCCTAAGACGAACCGCAGGAATGCAGGGTTTACAGATGAAGAGCGCGGGAAGTTCACGGAGCTTCTGGATGCGGGCTTCATTGATACGTTCCGGTATTTTTATCCGGATGCAGAAGGCATCTATTCCTGGTGGTCGTATCGTTTCAGTGCAAGGGCCAAGAACGCGGGGTGGCGTATCGACTATTTCTGCGTATCGGAATGCTTAAAGGACAGGCTTGCGGACGCGAAGATCCTGACCGATGTGATGGGATCGGATCATTGTCCGGTGATGCTTGAGATTGACTGATATATGAAGATTGTTAAGTCTGACCAACGCAGTATTTAGCAGGAATGATGCTGTCGATGGAGCATAAAGGGCATCATGCCTGGATTGGGGAGAGACGAATTATGTGGCTGAAGGAAATATTGATTCATAATTATAGAGGCATAGAGGATTTGGAAATACCATTTGATGGAAAAACTACGATTCTATTTGGCATTAATGGTGTGGGTAAAACATCCATTCTCAACGCCGTAGATATTTTATATGCTGATATTATTGCAAAGCTGACGACATCAAAAAAACAGGCTGAATTAGAGTATGATGACATAAGCTATGGGAAGTCATCATCTGTTATTGATATGCTTTTTTGCCTGGATGATGGTAAGGAGATACAGTATGGCTGTTCTATAAGCAGAGCAGATGGCAGAAAGTATAAAACAGAAGAATTATCGCAATTGACAGAGGAATTTACAAGCCGGTATATTGTAAAAGGATATGATGACGGAAATGGTAATTGGATAGAAGAGGAAGATACAAAGGATATGCCGGTTTTTGTAGATTATAGTGTGAACAGACTGGTGGCAGATATTCCTCTTAGCCCGGTAAAATCATCGGATTATGATCAGGTTGTGAAGCTCAGTGTTTTTGATGAAGCTATTGAAAGTAAGATTGATTTTAATAGTTTATTTGAGTGGTTTAGGAATCAGGAAGATATAGAGAATCAGGATAAAGTAAGAAAACAGGCAGATTATGAGGATCGAAGTTTGCGTGCGGTTAAGAGAGCAATGCTGGCAATGATGGATGGTTTTGAAGATATCTATATTGACAGAAAACCGTTGGCAATGAAAGTAAAGAAGAATGGACAATATTTAAAGATTAATCAGTTGTCGGATGGAGAGAAATGTACGATTGCCCTGTTTGGTGATCTGGCAAGGAGAATGGCATTGGCGAATCCCAGACGGGATAATCCGCTTGAAGGAAATGGAGTAGTGTTGATAGATGAACTGGATCTCCATATGCATACATCTTGGCAGAGAAAAGTAGTGAGAGTTTTGCGAGAGACATTTCCCAATATACAATTTGTAATTACGACACACTCACCGCAGATTTTGGGAGAGGGTGATGAGGATATTAATCTGTTCTATTTGGTTAGGGAAGAACAGGGAGTATTGCTGAAATCATATCATTCCTTTATTGGATGGGATGCGAATGTAATTCTGGAGGAAATTATGAATACGCCTGCGATGAATTTAAAGATAAAAGAGCAGGTGGCAGAATTGTATGATTGCATTGAGCGGAAGGATTATGGTAAGGCGGAAGCAATTGCGGATATGCTGGATGAAAAATCTAACGGTTATATAGATGGGATTGCGAAGGCCAGAGTTCTTATTTCAAGAGGTAGAAGACGTGAAAAGAATAACGAAGCAGATGTCACCGACATGGTTTGAGGTCTGGAAAACGGATTTTGAAGAGACGAATCATAGAAAGGCTCAATATAAAGAGGATTTTTCTACAAATGATGATGAAGGGTATAAGAGGAGGAAAAGATTGCGCCATCAACTTGTAAAAGAGCAAGGGCAGATTTGCTGTTATTGTATGAACAGGATAACATGCAATACTGCTCATATAGAGCATTTTTGGCCGAAAGAAAAGTTTTTGGATATGGATTTGGAATATGATAATCTATTAGCCTCTTGTAATGGGGAAGGAAGTATTATTGTATCTGATGAGCATTGTGGTCACAGAAAACTTAACTGGTGGAGAGAGGATATGATTTCGCCAACGGATATAGAGGTAGAAAAGATGTTCCATTATTCTCCCGATGGCAGGATTCATGGTGTCAGAGGAAGGGAGACATCCAATATTGCACAGCAAATGATAACGAATTTGGGTTTGGATAGTTATCATCTGGAACGGAATAGGCGACAGGCAATCGAGAGTTCAGAAGTATTCGATGAAGAAGAGTATACGGATGAAGATATAAGAAGCTTTATTGAATACTATTCGAATATGGATAATGGGGGCTATGTGCCTTATTGCAAGGCAATCACGGATTGTCTGGAAGATATGCTGTATTAGTGTGCTGTCTGCACTATCACAGATATCCCCCGTCCACTCCAATCACCTGCCCTGTCAAGTATGCCGGAGCATGCGCAGCATCCCACACGACCTGTGCAACCTCGTCTGTTGTCCCATATCTCCCCGCCGGAATCGCGTCTTCCAGAGCCTGTCTCTCATCCTCTGACAACTGTCGGTTCATATCCGTATCAATCACCCCGCATGCGATGGCATTCACCTGGATATTACTTGGCGCCAGTTCCTTGGCTAACGCCCTGGTAAGTCCGTTCACCCCTGCCTTGGAAGCGGAGTAAGCGGCTTCGCAGGAGGCCCCTGCATTCCCCCACATGGAAGAGATATTGATGATCCGCCCGGATCTCCTTGATATCATGGGAGGGATCGCGGCGCGGCAGCAGTAGAAGACCGAAGACAGATTGGTGTCGATCACGCGTCTCCATTCATCGTCCCTCATGTCCATCAAAAGCCCGATATACGAGATCCCCGCATTATTCACCAGAACATCCAGACAGCCGCAGGAGCGGTGAATCTGCTCAAAGATGCCGGAAACATCCCGGGGATCCCCCACATCTCCCGTAACGATCCCGCAGGAAGTATGATATTCTTTCTCAATGACAGTCTTAACCTCGTTCAGCTTATCCAGTGACGCGCGGCAGTTAAGAAACACATGATATCCTTCTGCCGCAAATTTTAACGCGATGCTTCTCCCGATTCCGCGGGAAGCGCCTGTGATCAGTACATTCTTTTTTTCCATGTCAGATTAATGCTCCATTTAGACAGTAAAATATTGACGAGTATGATTTAGAAAATGTTTATAAAATATCTATTAAATCAAAACACTACGCCACCATTATACTCCAGAATTCTTGCCATTTAAAGTCTCTGGTGTTATGATTTACATATTATTTTACAATAATATGTAAATCTTACAAGCATTCAATTATTTACACAGAAAGAGGTCCTGTACATGCTATCAAAATTCAGCGTCAAGAAGCCTTACACCGTAGTAGTAGGCGTAGTGCTCATCATCATCCTGGGAGTAGTCTCCTTTGGCAGTATGACTGTCGATCTTCTGCCAAGCATGAATCTCCCTTACGCCATCGTTATGACCACATACATAGGCGCAAGCCCCGAGGAAGTAGAAGAGATTGTGACGAAGCCTGTGGAGCAGACCATGGCTACAGTCAGCAATATCAAGACGGTCCAGTCCATTTCCAATGAAAATGCCTCCACAGTGGTTCTGGAGTTCGACCAGACGGCGAATATGGATTCCGTCACCATCGAGATGCGGGAGAGCCTGGATCAGATCCAGGGCTTCTGGCCGGAGGGGGTCGCGAACCCGATCATAATGAAGCTGAACCCGGACATGATGCCTGTACTGGTCGCGGCAGTCAGCGCCAGGGGAGAGGATGCGTCTGCCACAAGCAAGACCATAGAGAATGAGGTTATCCCCGAGGTTGAGAGTGTGGAGGGCGTGGCGTCTGTCACGGTGACGGGAAGCATCGAAGAGACTGTGGAGATCACGGTCAGCGAAGAGAAGGTCACCGAGCTTAACGACGAGATCAAGGCAGAGATGGAGAAGAAGGTGAACGACGCCAAGAGCGCGCTTAACGAAGCGAAGGCACAGGTGGAAAGCGGGAAGGCGGCGCTGGAAGCCGGAAAGGCGCAGGCGTCCGCCGGTCTGTCTGAGGCGGAAGCACAGATCTCCATGAAGAGCGAAGAGATTAAGCAGGCACAGCTGGAGATCACGGAGAAGCTGGCGGAGCTTAATGTAGCGGACACGCAGCTTCAGCAGAACATGGCGCTGATTCAGGCGGGCAAGGCAGAGATGCAGGCGAAGCTTACCCAGCTTGACGCACAGAAGGCGGAATATGACGAGGTCAAGGGTACGCTCGAATTACCGGACCTGGGGCTTACCGAAGAGCAGAAGGCAGAGCTTGAGGCGAGGCTTTCTGAGCTTGAGGCAGTTGTAGGCGACGGAGTGTATGAGACGGCGCGTGCGGCTCTTACGGCAGCGATCCAGCAGTTGGAACAGCAGGAAGCGGCTCTTTTGGAAGGGCAGAATCAGCTGAAGGCAGGAAAAGACCAGTTACAGGCTATACAGCAGCAGGTGAATGAAGGCGCCATGACGCTTGCGCAGGCCAGGGGGCAGTTTGCTTCCGCGCAGCTTGCGGCGGCAGTCGGCATCGGAGAAGGAACGGCACAGCTTGCGGCGGGAGAGTCGGCGCTTAAGATGCAGGAAGCCCAGATGGAGTCGGCCATGGAGGAAGCGTCCGCAGGAGCGGATATGAGTAACCTGCTGACGGCAGATATGGTGAAGACTATCCTGACGGCGGAGAATTTCAGTATGCCTGCCGGTTATGTGAAGGAGGAAGGAATTGATTATCTGGTACGTGTGGGCGAGAAGTTCAGGAACATCGGGGAATTAAGGGATCTGGTTCTGATTGATATGGAAGGGATAGATCCTGTAAAATTATCGGATGTGGCGAGCGTGGAGCTTGAGAATAATGCGGATGAGACCTATGCCAAGATCAACGGCAACGCGGGCGTTATGCTGATGATTCAGAAGCAGACGGGGTATTCCACCGGTGATGTGAGCGACCGGGTGCTTGACAGACTGAAAAAGGTGAAAAAGGATAATAAGGATATTGACACGGTCGTCCTGATGGATCAGGGAGTCTATATCGACCTGATTGTCAATTCCGTACTGGATAATCTGATCTATGGGGCAGTGCTGGCGGTCATTATCCTGCTGGTGTTCTTAAAGAGCATCCGGCCGACGTTTGTCATCGCCTGTTCCATCCCCATCAGTATTATGACGGCGCTGGTTGCCATGTATTTCTCAGGGGTTACCCTTAACATCATCTCCCTGTCGGGACTGGCGCTGGGGGTTGGGATGCTGGTGGATAATTCCATCGTTGTGATTGAGAATATCTACCGTATGCGTAATGAAGAGGGCGCTTCTGCGAAGGAAGCGGCCATTGAGGGGGCAAGACAGGTAGGAGGCGCCATCGCGGCGTCCACGCTTACGACGGTATGTGTGTTCCTTCCGATCGTATTTACCTCAGGTGTTACGAGACAGCTCTTCGTGGATATGGGACTGACGATTGCCTATTCTCTGCTTGCCAGCCTGATCGTAGCCCTGACGCTGGTTCCGATGATGTCGGCGGGGCTGCTTAAGAAGACGGAGAACAAAGAGTCAAGATTTTTCATAAAGATAAAGGAAAGATACGGCAAGGTGCTTCGTGCTGCGCTGAATCATAAGATTCTTGTACTTGCGGGGGCGCTGTTATTGTTTGTGGGAAGCATTGCCCTGGAGCTTGGCAGGGGGACGCAGTTTATGCCGGACATGGAGAGCACTCAGATCAGTATGGACCTTGAGACAGAGAAGGGAACAAGCCTTGAGGAGACTGCAAAGATTGCGGACGAGGTGATGGACAGAGTAGGGAAGCTGGAAGATATCGAGGATGTAGGCGGACTGGTGGCGTCGGCGTCCATGATGGGCGGCGGACAGGCGGAGACCAACAGTATTTCCTTCTACGCGACGACGAAGGAGAACCCGTCCATGAGCAATGACCGGCTTAAGAAAGAGATTGAGAAGGTTACAGAGGATCTTGACGGAGAACTGACGGTCAACATGTCCAATATGGATATGAGCGCCCTTGGAAGCTCTGGTATCAATATCCAGATCAAGGGAAAGGATCTGGACCGTCTGCAGAAGATTGCGGGGGATGTCAAGAAGATTGTGGAAGGAGTCAAGGGAACCCAGGAGGTATCGGACGGGACGGAGGATAATAAAGAAGAGCTGCGCGTTATTGTGGATAAGGCGAAGGCTGCAAAGCACAGCCTTACGGTTGCCCAGGTGTATCAGGAACTCTATGGGAAGCTTGCGGCGGCGCAGACAGCGACGACGCTGTCCACAGATACGGATGAATATGACGTCTATGTACTGGATGGCGCAAATGAAAGTCTGACCCGTGAGGATATCCGCAGTATGACGGTCACAGCGACAAAACAGGACGGCACGAAGGAGGATGTGAAGCTTGCGGATATCGCGTCTTTCGAGGACGCATCCGGCCTGCAGGCGATCAGCCGTAAGGATCAGAGACGTTTTATGTCTGTGACCGCCGGGATCAAGGACGGCGATAATATAGGTCTGGTGAGCAGCCGGGTCAAGAAGGCGCTTGGGGGCTTAAGCGTCCCGGAGGGGTATGAGATCAAGATGACCGGTGAAGATGAGACCATCATGGAGGCTATGATCGAGCTGTTCAAGATGCTTGCCCTTGCCCTTGTGTTCATGTATCTGATCATGGTGGCGCAGTTCCAGTCCTTACGTTCGCCGTTTATCGTGATGTTTACCGTACCGCTTGCATTTACCGGGGGACTTCTGGCGCTCTATATCGCGGATTTGCCGGTCAGCGTGATCGCCATGATCGGGTTCGTCATGCTGTCAGGTATCATTGTAAATAACGGAATTGTATTTATCGACTATGCGAATCAGCTGATTGAAAATGGAATGGAGCAGAAGGAAGCGCTTGTGGAGGCGGGTGTGACCAGGCTTAGGCCCATTATCATGACGGCGCTTACTACGATCCTTGGTCTGTCCACCATGGCGATCGGCGTCGGTATGGGCGCGGATATGGTCCAGCCGATGGCAATTGTTACAATTGGAGGATTGATATACGGAACTATATTGACTTTGGTCGTCGTTCCTTGTATATTTAACTTATTCCATAAAAAAGAGAAAGCGAGACTTCGTGAAGGGATCGAGGAGGAAGAGAACCTGTTTGATGAGTAGTGATGTTAAGAGAGGTAAGAGTATGGTTGACAGAGCGGTCGAATTCGCATTCAAGGCACACGAAGGGCAGTTCAGGAAGGGGACGAAGCGTCCTTATATCGTTCATCCGGTGGAGGTGAAGGATATCGTTGCGACGATGACGGGAGATGAGGAGGTGATCAGTGCGGCGGTGCTTCATGATACCATCGAAGACTGTGAAGGGGTAACACAGAGGATACTGGCACAGGAGTTTTCGGAGAGAGTGGCGAGGATCGTGGCCCAGGAGAGCGAAGACAAGTCCAAGTGCTGGATGGACAGGAAGAGAAGCACGATCGAGCATCTGAGGAACGCGCCAAGGGATGTGCAGATGATCGGGCTTGCGGACAAGCTTTCGAATATGCGGGATATTGACAGGGACTATCCGGTCATAGGAGAGGAGCTGTGGAACAGATTCCGCATGAAGGACAAGCACATCATCGGGTGGTACTATAAGGGGATCAGAGATGTTCTGCGCGCGCCTTTTGAAGGCGCAAAGGCCTATGAGGAATACTGCAGGTTGATCGAAAAGAATTTTGGCGACGGTGACCGCGCCTGATGTTTTTGGGGGACGATTATTTCGAGGTTAATGCTGGGATTATACCAGGGATTATATCGACGCAGTGGTGCGAAACAGACAGTTCGGGACTTCGGTTTCTGACCGGATGGAGCATTAGAGCGGAACGGGCGCAGGATTTTAAGCGGCAGAGTTAAGAAGGACGGATGAGAGATGATTATCAGTGCGAGCAGAAGAACAGATATTCCGGCATTGTACCCGGAGTGGTTCGTGAACCGTTTAAGGGCCGGGGAAGTGCTGGTTCCCAATCCGTATAACCGCAAGAAGGTCAAGCGTATCTTCCTGTCGCCGGAGACGGTGGACTGTATCGTGTTCTGGACGAAGAACCCGGCGCCGCTGCTTCCGTATCTGAGAGAGATCGCGGATATGGGGTATGAGTATTATTTTCAGGTGACGATCACGGACTATGAGGAAGATATCGAGCCGGATATACCCTGTACGGCAGACGTTATGGCGACCTTTCTGATGATGAGCGAGCGTCTGGGAAAAGAGCGCATGGACTGGCGGTTTGATCCGATTCTTCTGACGAAGAAGTATTCCGTCTCCTATCATCTGGAGCAGTTTGAGATGATGTGCAGATGGCTTAGGGGGGCTGCGTCCCGGTGCATTATCAGTTTTGTCGATGCTTATAAGAACTGCCCGTATCCGGAGCTTGGCGAGGAGGATATCCTGAAGCTTGCCGGCGGGCTTGGTAAGATTGCCATGGAGTACCAGGTGCCTCTCTATACCTGTGCGGAGAGGGTGAATCTTGAGCGGTTCGGCATCGGACACAGCGCATGTATTGACAAGGCGAAGATCGGCAGCCTGATTGGGTACAAGCTGGATCTCAGGAGAGATACGGGACAGCGCAAGGAATGCCATTGTGTGGAGAGTGTGGATATCGGCACCTACCATACCTGTATCCACGGCTGCAGATACTGTTATGCGACGGGAAGTCCGGAGAATGCAAGAAGCAAGTACCAGCAGCATGATCCGGAGTCCCCTCTGCTTGTGGGGCATCTTAGAGGGGATGAGGTGATCACAAAGCAGAATGGCATATCCGGTAAGGATATGCAGATCTCGTTGTTTGATCTGCCGGGGATGTTCTGATATTCCCACAATGAAGTTTATCAATATGTAAGAAGCAGTGCAGAAAAAGATTTAAGGCAGTACACTAGTATAACCCAACTTAATTAACCGCACATTTCGCTGGCCTGCTTTCCCGATAGCACATGTGTAAAAGCCTCGATGTAGCCCACTACACCTACGTTTTTACACATGCACTCTCGAAAAAGCATGCTCACCGAAATGTATGGTTAATTAAGTTGGGTTATACTAGAAAGGCGACTGAAAAAGAAAACAGTACAGGACAGATATTTCACAGTATTTGTGGAGTGCCTGTCCTGTTTTTGTATTTAGTATGTTATCTGTTAAACGATTATTTGGCTGATCCCATATTGACAAAATCATAACGAGATGCTATATTTGTACTATAGTCTAAACTATGGTCTAAATGTTATCAGAGGAGAGAGATTTTCGGCAGGCTTAATGGTTGCCCGGCGCAAAATGTGTGTCTCTGCCGGGGCACAGGTTGTGTGGAAGGGTTTCGGGCAGTCTGCCGAATGAAAGGCAGTGTGATCAGATGAAGAACATCACGAATATACAGAAGTTTTCCATCCACGACGGAGACGGGATACGCACATCTGTTTTCTTCAAGGGCTGTCCGTTAAGCTGCGAGTGGTGCCACAATCCGGAGACCCAGAGATATGAAAGAGAGATCCAGTACGATCCGGACAGATGCACCGGCTGCGGCTCCTGTGTACGCGCCTGTAAAAGCCGGGCAGTCACACTTAAGAACGGAAAGCCGGTGACAGACCGGGAAGTCTGTATCCTGTGCGGCAGATGTGAGAATTTCTGTCCGGCGGGGATCCGCGAGATGGTGGGCCGGGAATATACGGTGAAAGAGCTTGTGAAGGAACTCATGAAGGATCAGATCTTCTATGAGGATTCCGGCGGCGGAGTGACATTTTCCGGTGGAGAGGTCATGACGATGGATATGGACTATATCCTTGCGGCCGCGAAAGAACTTTCCCGCCAGGGCATATCGCTTACCATTGATACCTGCGGGTATGTCCCGTATGAGAAGCTTAAGATGATCCTGCCCTATGTGGATACCTTCCTCTATGACGTGAAGGTGATGGATCCTGATCTTCACAGGAAGTACATAGGAACGGACAATCGCCTGATTCTTGAGAATCTTACCCGCCTTGCACATGACGGGGCGAGGATCTACATCCGGATTCCGGTGATCAGGGAAGTGAACGGAAACGAACAGAATATGAAGGAGACCATAGCGTTTCTTAAAGAACATGATATTCATCCGCCTCAGATCAATCTGCTGCCCTATCATGATACGGGAAGCGGCAAGTATCCGAAGCTGGATATGGAATATAAGGGAACAGATCTGCATGCACCGGACAAAGAAGAGATGGAAGCCTTCGTCAGGCTTTTTGTCGAGGCCGGGTTTGCGAACACAAAAATAGGAGGTTAAGAACATGGCAAAACTGCGCGGTATGAACGAGAGAATTCAGAAGTTAAGAGAGCTTAGTGTGACCACTCCGGTCCACATCGACCTTGAGAGAGCGAAGATTGAGACAGATTTCTACAAGGAGAACGACGGCAAATACTCCATTCCTGTCATGAGGGCGATGGTGCTTAAGGAGTATTTCTCCAGGAAGACGCTGTATCTGGGAGACGGCGAGCTGATCATCGGAGAGAAGGGGAGGGATCCCCAGGCTTCGCCTACCTTCCCGGAGCTGTGCTGCCACAGTGTAGAGGATATGACGGTGATGAGCGAGCGTAAACTGGTATCCTTCCATACGACGGAGGAAGACAGAAAGCTCCAGGCGGAGGAGATTATTCCCTATTGGACGGGAAGGAGCATGCGGGAGAAGATTCTTGCAAGGATGACCCCGGAGTGGCATGAGTGCTACAGCGCGGGTATGTTTACGGAGTTCATGGAGCAGAGAGGTCCGGGACATACATGCGGCGGCGAGCAGGTGTTCACGACAGGCTACATGGATTATAAAGAGAAGATTAAGAAGACGATGGACGAACTGGATTATATCAACGATCCGGATGCGGTAAATAAATGCGAAGAGCTCAAAGCGATGGATATCTCCTGTGACGCGGTGATCATTCTTGGAGAGCGCTATCACAAGCTTGCCCTTGAGATGGCAGAGAAGGAAGCAGACGAGACCAGAAAAGCAGAGCTTCGTGCAATTGCGGCGAACCTTGAGGTGGTTCCGGCGCATAAGCCGCAGACCTTCTGGCAGGCGATCCAGTTATACTGGTTCACCCACCTTGCAGTTACCACAGAGCTGAATCCGTGGGATGCGTTCAGCCCGGGAAGACTGGATCAGCATCTGAACCCATACTATGAGAGGGATGTTGAGGCAGGGATCCTGGACGATGAGAAGGCTCTTGAATTACTGGAGTGTCTGTGGGTGAAGTTCTACAACCAGCCGGCGCCGGTAAAGGTAGGCATTACCCTCAAGGAGAGCGCGACCTACACGGATTTTGCCAATATCAACACAGGCGGAGTGACGCCGGACGGGCGCAACGGCGTGAATAATGTAAGCTACCTGATCCTTGACTGCATGGATGAGATGAAGCTGGTTCAGCCCAACTCCAATGTGACCATCAGCAAGAAGACCCCGGCAAGGTTCTTAAAGAGAGCCTGCGAGGTATCCAGAGAAGGATGGGGACAGCCTGCATTCTACAATACGGAAGCGCAGATCATGGAGCTTATTAACGCCGGAAAGAATCTTGAGGACGCAAGACGAGGCGGTTCCTCCGGATGCGTAGAGACCGGCGCATGGGGCAGCGAGGCATATATCCTGACCGGATACTTAAATATCCCCAAGGTATTCCAGCTGACGCTGTTTGACGGTTTCGATCAGTATTCCGGCAAACAGATCGGCTTAAAGCTTGGCTATGCGAAGGATTTCAAGACATACGGCGAGTTGTGGGAAGCATTCAAGAAGCAGCTTGAGCATATCGTAAATATAAAGATCCGCGGCAATAATGTCATCGAGCAGCTGTACGCCCAGGAGATGCCCGCGCCCTGCCTTTCTGTCGTGACCAACGACTGCATTTCCAATGCGAAGGATTATAACGCAGGCGGCGCAAGATATAATACCAACTATATTCAGGGCGTTGGGATCGGAACGATCACAGACTGTCTTGCGGCGATCAAATATAATGTATATGACAATCAGAACTTCACGATGGAAGAGCTGATTGAGGCGATGGAGCACGACTTCGAAGGATATGACGCCATCTATCGTATGGTACATGACAAGACTCCGAAGTATGGCAACGACGATGACTACGCGGATGATATCATGCAGGAGGTGTTCGAGCTCTACAGAAGCACTATCACAGGACGTCCGAACATGAAGGGCGGAAAGTACGGCGTAGATATGTTACCTACGACTTGCCATGTATATTTCGGCGATGTGATTCTCGCGACTGCGAACGGAAGGAAGGCGCATAAACCGGTATCGGAGGGAATCTCTCCGGAGAAATCCGCAGACACCAACGGACCTACGGCTGTGATCAAGTCCTGTGCCAAGATGGATCATCTTGCTACCGCAGGAACGCTGCTGAATCAGAAGTTTACGCCGGATGTTGTGGCAGGAGAGGAAGGACTTGACCATATGGCAAGCCTGATCCGTTCCTACTTCTCCATGGACGGACATCATATCCAGTTCAACGTGATCGACAAGCAGACGCTGATCGATGCCCAGAACAATCCGGAGGAATATAAGGATCTGATCGTGCGCGTGGCGGGCTACAGCGACTTCTTCCGCAACTTAAGCAAGCCGCTCCAGGATGAGATCATCGAGAGGACGGAGCAGAGTTTTAATTAATTAAAATATATGAAGCAGGCTGTTGCAAAAATGGCAGATACACACAATATCTATATTTTTGCAGCGGCCTCTTTTTCTGTTAAGGTAACCTTTTTCTTGCTTTTCTGTCAAAAAACAATTACAATATTGTAAAGTATAAAGAAAATATGGATAATCTGACGTAAAATAAATAATAATGGTGGTAGTATGACAGAGATACGAAAAAGGCTGGTTTTTCATGGAAGGGTACAGGGAGTCGGATTCCGGTATACGGCAAGACATCTGGCAGCGTCCCTTGGTCTGACCGGATGGGTCAGAAATGAATATGACGGTACGGTTCATATGGAAGTGCAGGGAAGGAAGGCTATGATCTACAAGCTGATGGAAGGGCTGAACCGCGGGATGTACATTTCCATCGACTGGATTGATGAGAAGGATATTCCGCTGACAGAAGAGCGGGGCTTCTCGGTCCGCTAATGCAGTGATGTATGAGTACATCCGGCGGCAGAGTGAAGAAATCAATCAGTCAGAATGAGGCATTTTGGAACACAGGAAGTGCGGGCAGGAGGGAAAGACGGCATGGAAAAAGATGCGAAGAAGAGTGTAAAGAGCAGGATTGTCTCGGCGGCATGGCAGTTGTTTTACGAGAAGGGTTACAACGGGACGACAGTGGATGACATCATCGAATTGTCAGACACCTCCAAAGGTTCGTTCTATTATTATTTTAGTACGAAGGACGAGCTTCTGAATACATTGTCTCTGATTCTGGATGAATACTATGAGGAGCTGGAGAGAAAGATGGATCCGGGGATGAACAGCTTCGACAAATTATTATATCTGAATTACGAGACGCATGCTATGATGGAAGAGAAGATCAGTATCGACCTGCTTGCATCCCTGTATTCGACGCAGCTTGTATCAGAGAAGGAGAGCCATCTTCTGGATCAGAACCGTAACTATTACAGGCTGGTGACCCATATAGTGGAAGACGGGCAGAGGCGCGGGGAGATACGGGCAGACGTTCCTGCAAGTGAGGTGACGCGCTACTATACGATGTGTGAACGGGCACTGGTGTCGGACTGGTGTCTGAATAAGGGCAGGTATTCTCTGGGGCAGTACAGCAGGGAGTGTATGCCCGTTATGATGGAACATTTTAAGAAAAGTGTCTGAGAATGGCGGAAGGAGGCTTGAGAGCATGGTAATACAATGCATGAAGAAGTTTTCACTGTTAGATTACCCGGGAAAAGTCGCCTGTACAGTATATACGGCCGGATGTAATTTCCGGTGCCCATATTGTTATAATGCGCCGCTGGTGCTCAATACTCATGAGAATAAGGATATTCCGCTGGATGATATATGCCAGTATCTTAAGAATTGCAAGGGGCTGCTTGACGGCGTCTGCCTGACGGGCGGAGAGCCGATGATCCAGCATGGGATGGAAGATTTTCTGGACCGTGTCAGGGAGCTTGGATATGAAGTCCGCCTGGAGACCAACGGCAGTTTTCCGGACAAGTTGAAAAGAATCGTCTCGGAAGGTCTGGTCAGTTATGTGGCTATGGACGTCAAGAATTCCCGGGAGAGTTATGGAAAGACGGTAGGAATAGAAGGATATGATGTGGGAAATGTCTGCAAAAGTATCGAATATCTGTTAAGCGATGCCGTGCCATATGAGTTCAGCACGACAGTAGTACTTGAACTCCACAGGAGATCAGACTTCGAATCTATCGGCAGATGGATTGCGGGAGCCAAACGCTATTATCTTCAGCGGTTTGTGAATTCCGAGCACACCATACGGGGAGGGCTTCACAGGTATAATGAGAGCATCATGCACCAGGCGCTTGAGATTGTACGGGAGAATGTACCTTCGGCGAGACTGCGGGGATGGTAGGCCGGCTTGCGTACAGTGCTGTACAATTAACGGTGAATTCTGCACTTGTTGTCTGCGCCGTCTGTACGTCTATTAACATAGACGCAGCCCGCTGCGTTGTCAAGCGTCGGCGGCGCTTGTCCGGCAAGGACCAAAACGGAGTGGAGAACGTCAGTTAATAGACGCACAGCTGACACGAATATCGAGCGCTATTACTCAAGGATTCATACAGACAGCACACCAGACAGTTCGTTCAGAGGGTATCTTCTGTGGTTGTGTGTCCGATATCCTCCGCCTTGAGCGCGCTGCTTCGCCCTGTTTCAAAATGATCGGTCTTAAGAATCGTATAGGATCTGGTAAAGTCTCCTTCTCTCATATATTCGATCATCTTCTTGAGGTTCTTGTTGGTTCTCGCGATATCCATTCCGTTCCGGACAGAATATTGTCCGATGCGGATCAGTTCGCACAGATTGTTCTCATAGATCTTATTAATACGCTCATTTTCAAAAATGCTGATGATCTCCATATGCATGGCGGTATCGGCAATCTCCCACTCATAGGAATCGTCGGCGGCTGCGCACATGCGTACCACCTTCTCCTCGATGCGGTAGGAGTATTCTTCATTGCGCCCGGAAGAAAAGATGAGCCTGAACGCCGCGCCCTCTAAGAGCTCACGGATCTGGTAGAGTTCGTTGATGTCCTTGTCGGTGATGTCCCGGACAGTCATGGATTTGTAATAGTCGGATACGATAAGTCCCTCTGCCTGCAGCATCTGAATGGCAGAGCGGACCGGACTGCGGCTCATGCCCAGTTCGCCGGTCAGCATCGCTTCCGTGAGCGGCATACCCGGGGGATATGCAAGGTTCAGTATCTTTTCCTTTATCTTCTCGTAGGCCTGGTTGGTGAGAGAGGCATTTTTTTCAGCCATGCAGGTTCGTTCCTCCGTTTATAAAATGATGTACTAGGTAGGGCAGTACACTTTGTGTGTGACCGCCAATTCTGTGAAGCGGTACGGGTTTGCGCTTGTTGCAGTCTTATTCTAACATGGGGATGAGGGATAGACAAGTTCTGGTTTGAAATAATAAGCTTTTATTTGTACAGGTGGAAAATTTTAAAAACAAGTTGACTTGTGCGGATGAGCATGATATAGTATAAACCATAGAAATTGTATACAAAAATTATATTTGTATACAATTATAAGAAAGGATGGTGTTTCTAAATGAAATTAGGATTTATCGGAACCGGGAATATGGCATCGGCAATTATGGGAGGTATCATCAAGAATCAGATTATTCCGGCGGAGGAGATTATCGGGGCGGACTTATTTGCGCCGGGCAGAGAGAGGGCGAAGGCACAGTTCGGCATCCATGTGACGGACAGCAACAAAGAGGTGGTTAAGGAGGCAGAAGTCATCGTGTTATCCGTAAAGCCTCAGTTCTATGCAGACGTGATTCAGGAGATCAGGGATGAGATCAGACCAGAGCAGATTGTGATCACGATCGCGCCGGGCAAGACGCTTGCGTGGCTTGCAGAGCAGTTTGGCAAGGCTGTGAAGCTTGTACGGACGATGCCGAATACACCGGCGATGGTGGGAGAGGGTATGACGGCGGCGTGTCCCAATGAACATATGACAGAAGAGGAGACTGCATATGTGCGCAGGCTTCTTGAGAGCTTCAGCCGTGTAGAGATTGTTCCGGAGCGTCTGATGGATACTGTGGTTTCTGTCAGTGGCAGTTCACCGGCTTATGTGTTTATGCTGATTGAGGCGATGGCGGACGCGGCGGTTTCCGGCGGTATGCCAAGAGCACAGGCCTATCAGTTTGCCGCGCAGGCAGTTCTTGGAAGTGCGAAGATGGTACTTGAGACAGGAAAGCATCCGGGAGAGCTTAAGGATATGGTATGTTCCCCGGCGGGTACGACCATCGAGGCGGTACGTGTACTGGAAGAACGCGGTTTCAGAAGCGCTGTATTTGAGGCGATGAAGGTGTGTGAAGAGATATCGAAAGGAATGTAGTACTTATAGAAAGGCTGTAGTTCAGTATGAAGAGAGAATGTCCTGCGGTAACCCAAAAGAGGGAGACTGCGGGACATTGTATATCCGGAGGATGCCGCGCAGGAATCCGGTGAATATATAGTATATATAGTATTCTAAGAAGGGAGTGAAATCATATGAATGAGATTATCAGGGCTTTGAATCAAAGGAAATCTGTACGTGCATACACGGATAAGGATATCTCGCAGGAAGACAAGGGGAGTATCCTGAACGCCGCGTTACAGGCTCCGTCTGCGGGATGCCAGTTGTTGTATACCATTCTCGATATCACCGATCAGGATAAGAAGGAACGTCTGGCACAGCTTTGCGACAATCAGTCCTTTATTGCAAAAGCGAAGATGGCGTTTGTGTTCTGTGCAGATTGCAGGAAATGGCTGGCCTTCTATCGCGAGGCGGGTCTGATGCCGCGTAAGCCCGGTGCGGGGGATCTGCTGATTGCGGTGGAGGACGCGCTGATCGCAGCCCAGAATGCGGTGACGGCTGCAGAAAGCCTTGGGATCGGATCCTGCTACATAGGAGATGTGATGGAGAATGCAGAAGACATGAAGGAGCTCCTGGAGCTTCCGGAGTATGTCTATCCGGCATGCATGCTGGTCTTCGGATATCCGACAGAGCAGCAGGAAGAGAGGAAGAAACCGCAGAGATTCGCTCTTACGGATATTGTGTATGAGAATACATACCGGGATAAGAACAGTGAGGAGATCCGTTCGATGTTCGCGGGCAGGACAGGGGACAAGGAGTATGAAGAATGGATGGAGGCCTTCTGGAAAAGGAAATACGAATCGGACTTTTCGAATGAGATGAACCGTTCGATGGAAATATATCTGAGAGATTTTCGGTAGGAAGAGCGCACTGGCTGCGCCTTCCGGTTATCGGTATCTCTCAAGCAATGCACGGAACCTGGGATCATCACGCAGAAAATCATAGACATGATTCTCCGGATCTTCCAGATCCTTTATAATCCCGGTACGAATCATCTGTCCGGGATTCGTTTCTTTCAGCGGAAGATGGCGGTACAGAGGCGAACGCGCCGGTTTCCACTCCTTGTTAAGCGCCGGAAGCATTTGCCGTAAGGCTTCCAGACATTTTGCAGTATCCTGCTTTGCAAGGGCAAGCAGGAAATCTGCAATCTGCACGTTACATTCCCACAGGTCAAACAGTCCGGTCATCTGTCTGGCGATATCCGTAAGCTGTTCGGCGTCTGCCAGGTGGTTCTCCTTTATCGCGATTTCTGTCAGAGTAAACAGGGAGGACTGGACCGCACTGATCCCGGACAATACCTTCTGTTCAATCAATTGCGCCGCTTTCGTCCAGTCACCCTGTTCAAAATACAGCCGGGACTGAAGCTGTTTCTTGTCAAACATTGCCGCGTCAGGCAGTTCTTCCAGTATTTTTTCAGCAGCGCCGAATTCCTTCCGGCTTATAAGTTTCGAGATTAACATAGCCTTCGCCTGATTACAGATCAATGGATCAGGACTTTTGGATGCGCGCGTGTACAATGCTTCGATTGTGTCCATATACGGGAAATCCTTGAAGCTGCCGGCATGAGTGACAATCAGTCCTTCAAGAGTCAGCGCCCCGTTAAGAAGCAGTGCGTCACAGGACGGATACTCATGGAATTTATCAAAAGCCATGCGAAATGCATGGTCAAGCCCTTCTGCGCCGGCAGCAGAAACCAGATCGTTCAGGAAATCTCTGATTTCTTCCTGTGTGAGATCCTCCTGAAAAGACAGAAGGGTATTGAGGTCCGTATCAAGGAGACGCGCCAGTGCGGGAAGCAGGGTGATGTCCGGGTAAGAGACTGCCCTTTCCCATTTATTGACCGCGGGGGCGGAGACGCCAAGGAAAGAAGCCATCTGCTCCTGGGTGTAGCCTTTTTCAATCCGTTTGCTGCGTATGATCTCATTGATCTTCATAGTAATATCCTCCTGTTAACAGTTTTTTGTCTGATGATATTATAACAAGTTCAGAAGGAAAGAACTATTGAAGTATAATATGTTTTTGGATTCATAAGTTAACCGGAGGTTAATTATCTGCATCCGGTAATAATCGCCTTCACCGCTTCCTCCACATTCTCCCTTGAGGTGGCGAGGTTCATCCGCACAAAGGAAGCGAAGCGCTCTCCGCCGAACCAGTCGCCGTAATCCAGCGCCAGACGGCACTTCTTCTGCATGAAGTCCTTCATCTTTGCTGGTTCCACGTATGCTTTCATATCAATCCAGCACAGATAGGTTCCCTCAAGCGGGGAGACGATCACTTCCGGCAGTTCTTTTGCGAAAGCATCTTTTACGAACAGATAATTTCCATAGATGATCTCCTTCACTTCCTCAAACCATTCGCGTCCGCCAGAGTAAGCGGCCTCTGCCGCAACATATCCAAAAGCATTTCCGCTTAAGACCCTAAGCCTCAATACATATTCGTCCCATCTTGCACGCAGCGCCGCATCCGGGATGATGATGACGGAGTTCTGGCATGCCGCAAGGTTGAAGGTCTTAGAAGGCGCGGTGACGGTGATCATCATATCGTCATAACTGCCCGCACTGAAAGACGGGATGTGGGTGTGTCCTGCAAATGTAAGATCCTGGTGAATCTCATCGGAGATGACAAATACATGGTGTTTTTTGCATATATCGAATAATCTTCGCAGTTCATCCCGCGTCCAGACGCGTCCCGCCGGGTTATGCGGAGAGCAGAGGATGAACAGAGAGACCTGATTCTCCACGATCTTCTGTTCAAAATCCTCAAAGTCAATGGTATATACGCCGGATGTGTTGATCAGATCTGAGGTGATCAGACGGCGGCGGTTATTCTCTACTGCACGAAGGAACGGATAGTATACCGGCGTGAGAACGATCACGGCGTCATCCGGCTTCGTCATGAACTGGGTAATCCAGTTGAATGCGGATACAACGCCCGGTGAGAAACGGAGCCATTCCCGCTGTGCCTCATAGGAATGATACTGCTTCTCCCAGTTGATGAATGCCTGATAATAAGAATCAGGAATCTTATAATACCCGAACACTCCCTGGGCGACATAAGCGCTCAAAGCGTTCGTTACACAGGAAGGCACCTGGAAATCCATATCGGCAACCCATAAGGGAAGAAGCCCTTCCTCATTGAACATTTCCGTCTGTCCATCCCATTTACTACAGCTTGTGTTTCTGCGGTCAACGTACTTTACTTGTGACATCATATTGTTCCTCCTGAAAATGATTTTGCTTATATATTGTCGGTAACAATAGTATTTATCAAAAGAGGGATAAAGTCAACAAGATATTGACTGGATTATATCTTGCATATATTTTGAAAGACCGATAGAATAGATATAAGATCTGTACGAATGAAGCTTTGGAGTATTAATAGGTGTCGGAAGCAGAAGTGTTTCAGAATTAAAATGGGAGTAAGGAATATGAAGCTGTATCATGGATCAAAGAGTGGAATCAAAGGAGACATTCAATGTAATCTCAGCCGTAACAAATGTGATTTCGGGTCAGGATTTTATATGGGCGATAGAGCAGAACAGCCTATGGGGCTTATTGCTGGCTGGGAATCTCACAGATTTTATGAAATGGAATTTGACGGGAACGGTCTGAAAATAAAAAGGTTTGGGAATACCTATGAGGAACTGCTGGACTGGGCTGTATTTATTGCATATAACCGCAATCCGGAATGGTACGCCGATTATCGTAAACTATGCAGGAAATACGAAAGTTATCATTCAGAATATGATGCAATAGTCGGAGTGATTGCAAATGATAAAATGTTTCAGTTATTAGAAAGATTTTATGACGGTACTCTGTGTGACAAGGCTTTGATTGAGGGCCTGTCACGTGTGAAGCTTGGGAACCAGTATGTATTGAAAAGTTCCAAAGCCTGTTCGGACATGCATCTGCGGATCCTTACAGAACGACAGCTTTCAGAACGGGAGAGAAAGCTGTCGCTTGCACAGAGCGCCGATCATTCGCATCAGATGGCGGGGATTATAGGAGAACTGCAAAGAAGATACCGCAGAGCAGAGAACATTAAATTTTTTGATGAGATTATGGAGGAATGGGGTTAGATTATGGAATTTAATCATATGTATTTCGGCTATTGCAATATGTCGGGGAAATTATTTGTGCTTGCGAACAGGAAAGGATATGCTTCAAAACCATTTATAGAAAAGTTAATGAATTCCGTGGTAGGAGAACATCTGTACCACAGTCCGTTCACGGATCTCTTTATCGGGGAGACTTATATCATGGAGGTCTTTGAGGACGAAGTAATGCTTGAGGCCGGGGAGACGCTGAGCGATGATTTCATGTACTGGGCAGGATATCTGTTCAAGGTATGGAGTCTCACGTATCCGGAAGACACAGCGGCAGAGATGCTTTTGCAGGCGCCGGTGGATACGCTCAGGCAGATGTTTCTGGGACTGCATGTGATGTCCTATGAGCAGGCGATTGAGGAGTTGAAGGATTTGTATATAAGTAAATGCAGATAGGTTTTTGCAGGGGATGGAATCCGGCTTTTCAGCGGCAGTGGGAAGGAGATTCCTTTAAGGCTGGTAAAGACGCAGAGTTATGACGGGATAACAGATTTAGTATATGAACGTAGAAAATAGCGCATAAGTCAGGAAATCTCCAGACTTATTTACTGATACGCCCTATATCTGTCGCGTCCTTCGGCAGATTCCTTACATGCTTAAGGAATGAGAATGCCGCTTTTTCTTCTTCTGTGTCGTAGCCATAACCCAATTCGCGGGCGTTCGTCCGTGCGGTCTGGCTGAACATCTCACACATAAGAAAGACCGCATCCCATCCGTCGCTTACATTACCGCCGAAGTAAGTATCCAGATACCGCTGATATTCCTTTTTCTCAAGCCATCTGCAGAGATATTTTGCGGATTTCCCCACACTGACGGTAAATCCGGTCTTGATCCCGACCTTCCAGGATAACATCTGTTCCAGCTGTTTCCTCACCACAGCATTCGCCATGTCCTGGACGTAAGGCATCTCTTTCCTCCATAATCCCTTGGCAAGATTATTGGTGCACCACCAGAATTCATTGGCGCAGGCAAGGAACTGTGCCTCTGTCGGTTTTCGCACGTAATAATCCGCGTCCGTCGCTTCAGGGACGGGCGGCAGGATATTGCCTTTATCCAGCAGAATCCGGCAGAGCTTATCGTCATGGATATGCTCTAAGGCGTGCGGGACGGATTCTACATGAAGGTCGATGCGCACGCCGTCGTCAAACTGCATCAGCCAACCGTAGAAATGCTCCTTATTACCGGGATAATCGGGATGTTCGTCCGGATACTGCATATAGAGGATGTGCCCGAACCCGTGGAGCCAGTCCTTATCCTCTATGAAAGGACGCATCTCTGAGACTACAAATACGATGTCATAATCCTGAAAAATATCCTTTGGTGCATTCACATTGGTGCGGGAACCATTCATATATACTGCCAGAATCCTGGCGTCCGCATTTGCAATCTTCATAAATAATTTGTAAATATCTGTTTCATTTCGCATAATTCTTGATTATTGTTTTTTATTTAAAGTATTGTCTATAGTTAAAGTCGCGGGTCATGGCCAGTAGTTCAGTTTTGGAAAATTTTAATTATTATTAATATAGCATAATCCGCTAATCTGGTAAAGGGTATCAAACATATTATTTTTCCAATTTGTATTAAAAATCTCTTGACAAAAATATACCGGGGGGGGGTATAATTAAGTTTAGACAGTTAACAAAATCTAATGTGAGAAAGGGAAAGAGCAATGAGAAAATGGAAATTAGGAATTACATTTATTTGTGTAATGTCATTAATGTTGGGAATGACAGTATATGCCACAGATGAAAAAGAAATAACAACAAATCAGGTGGAAATACTAGATAATGCGGATGAAGATGAAAAGCCAGATGCTAAAGAGGAAGGAGAAAAAGAATCTGACGGTGGAAAGAAAGCAGATGCACAGACTGAGAATGATGGAGAAGAAGAGAAGAGCTACAAAAGTAAATTGGATGACATGGAAAACCATCAGATTGAGATGAAAGAAGAGGTTAACACAGACAAGAAAGATAAGCTTCTAGAAGAAAAGGAGTCAAAACAAGGGGAGTCGTTGAGTGAACTAGATTATTTAACAGTTGGAACGACTGATGTTATTAAAGCAGGGGTGGTAAATAAAAATCTGCCGGATGGTCTAAATTATGATGTGGATACTAATACACTTACCTTAAATAACTACAAGGAAGCGGTGACACAAAAAGACGGAGAAACTTATGCAACAGCAATATTAATTCCTTGGGGGAATGCATGTAAGATTAATCTTGTTGGAGAAAATGAAATTACAGTGAAGGGAGAAGATTCAAGAGGGATTTCGGGAGATCTTACATTAGAAGGCACAGGTTCCTTAACGTTGAATTTAATAGGTAAGAATTCTGGACATGGTATTGAGTTCAACAAGGAATTAAGGATAAAATCGTGTACATTGAATATTAACGGACAATGGGAAGGTGAGGATGATAATGCTGGATTCTATAGCGGAAGTTTTTATGGTATTAATTGTTGGTATGAGCCAGAAGTCATCATAGAAGATGCAAATGTTAATATTCAAAGTACTGTAAACAAATCAAATAGTAAAATGTATAATGTGGGTTTAGATGCCCAAGATGGTAATTTGACAGTTAGGAATTCAACTGTGAATGTTGATATGAAAGGCGGTATAGCATTTAGTATAGGTGTAGGACATTATAATTATGAGGATGAATCGGTAGATGGTGGTAAATTTACTTTGGAGAATTCTACTATCAAATGTTCTACAGTATCAGAACTTACTAATAATCTTTATTTTTATAATTTAAATGATCTTGGGAAGTCATACTTCTATGCCGGAGATGAGAGTGCTGATACTTTAAGAAGTTTCGATGAAGTTTTTAATAAAAGAGAAGATATGTCTAATCAATACAGAGGGAAATATAATCACATAATTATTTCTCCTAAGTTAATCACGGAACTTTGTAAGCATCAATGGGATGAAGGAGAAGTTGTCCAGGAAGCGACCTGCATGGCCGAAGGAACGAAAACATATACATGTAAGCTATGTGGAACAACAAAAAATGAGACGATTCTCAAACTTGCACATAAATATGACGAAGGACAGGTGACGAAAGAAGTATCTTGCACAGAAGCAGGTGAAAAAAAATACACTTGTACGGCATGTGGGGAGACGAAAGTAGAAGAAATACCCGCAGTGGGTCATAGATTTGATGAAGGACAAGTAATCAAAGAAGCAAGCTGTACAGAAACAGGTGAGAAAAAGTATACTTGTACGGTATGTGGAGAAGTCCAAACAGAAGAAATACCAATGACAGATCATGTATTTGATGGAGGAAAAGTGATAAAAGAAGCGAATTGTACAGAGAGTGGTGAAATAGTTTCCACATGTAGTGTTTGTGGTAGGATTAGAACAGAGGTGGTTCCGGCAAGCGGACACAAATATAATGAGGGTGTTGTAGTAAAAGAAGCGACTATAAATGAAGAGGGAGAAAAAGTCTTTACATGTACAGTTTGTGGAGCATCAAAGACAGAAAAAATAGCAAAGCTTACAGAGGAAAATAAAAAACCCGGCATGCCGAGTCTGTCAAATACAGCAAATAACAATTCGGCAGATAAAAAGAATTCTACGACTGTGGCGGCTGTAAGATCACCACAGACAGGAGATGAAAACCATATTTTAGTTTTTGTAATGTTGATGGTAGTATCTTGTGGGGCTGTGATAAACATTGCACGTAGAAAACGGTTTAATAGTTGAAAGCCATAAAATTTTGAGCAGAGATTATCTCTGCTCTTTTGCTTGACTGAAGGAATAATATTGATTTTCTTGCAGAAACTGGATATAATATAGGGACATTCATAAATGCTTCAACAGGAATACACAAAACTTTACGAAAGAGAGATACAGCCATGAGTATTGAACGATACCACAAATTAGTACGCGACAGAATCCCGGAGATTATTGAAGCATCCGGCAAATTATGTAAGACAGAAAAATTGTCAGATGAAGAATATCTGAAGATGATTGATGAGAAACTAGATGAAGAACTTGCGGAGTATCATGCGGAGTACGGCGCCCGAAAGTTAGAGGAGCTTGCGGATCTTGTGGAGGTAATCTATGCGGCGGCACAGGCGGGAGGGTACTCTGTGGAGGAACTTGAGCAGGTGCGGATGCAAAAGGCAAAAGAGCGTGGAGCGTTTGCCGATAAGATCTTACTCACAGAGGTATCAGATCCCGGCGATAAAGACAGACCCGTCATCAAATTAGATATCGTTCTGGAAGCCGTAGAGATGGCAGACGATAATTTTACCTATTATTATGACAAACAGGAAAAAGAGAGCGTATGTTATATAGATCCTGTTTTTTATGGACATGACGAGGAGAATGACGCGTTGGGTGAACTGATTGAGGAAGAATGGCTGACGCGGTTTATAGCGTTGCCAAGGAAGTTTGAGGTAGATGAATACAGTATCATGGAGAGTTTTATTGATGAGGAGATTCCGAATGACAGCGTCCGGGATTATATGTTTTCAAGAATCAGCGGAAGAGGCGCGTTCCGAAGATTCAAGGAGGATATAAGAAAAATAGGTATGGAGCAGGAATGGTACGATTACCGGGACCGGGCGTACCGGGACGCGGCGATTGAATGGTGTGATGAGAATGGATTTAATTATGAATGAAGTTTTGCTTGACTACTTTACGATAGACGGTGCATTTGGCGGCAATCAGGACTGGTTTACGAACATTGTGATGCATATCGGAGGCTGCGCTGCGGCAACGGCGTGTGACAGCTGCATTTATTTCGCAAAACATATGGGGATGGAAGCGCTGTATCCATATGATATCAACCGGCTGAGCAAGGAAGATTATAAAAGTTTCAGCCAGGTTATGAAGCCCTACATCCGTCCCCGGGTGAACGGAGTAAAGAAACTGGAATGGTATATAGACGGATTTGGACGGTATCTTGCAGATGTCAGCGCCCGGACAGGAGTGGGAAGCAGTATCCGGATGAAAGGATTCAAAGGAGAGCATACTTATGAAGAAGCGAAAGCGGCGATCAAAGGACAGCTTGACGCGGGACTTCCGGTTCCGTATCTGATGCTCCGGCATAAGATGTCTGAGAAATATAAGGACTTTATCTGGCATTGGTTTCTGGTGGCAGGGTATGAGGATGCGGACGGGGATTTTTGCATCATTGCGGCGACTTATGGGGAAAAAGTCAGGCTGCCGTTAAGAGAATTGTGGGATACAGGTTATGAGGAAAAGGGTGGACTGATTTTATACGTTATGGCAGGAATGAATGGGTAGAACACAATTCACGCCGGATTTTCTGACAAAAGAGACTTTACGAAGGGCGCTTTATCCGCTACAATAGATAAAGATTAAATATACTTATAGCAGGAAGAGAGGAAATGAAGAATGGCAAATCCAATTGTAACATTTGAAATGGAGAACGGGGACATCATGAAGGCAGAACTGTATCCGGAGATTGCGCCCAATACGGTGAATAACTTTATCTCACTGGTGAAGAAAGGCTATTATGACGGGCTGATTTTCCATCGTGTGATTAACGGCTTCATGATCCAGGGCGGATGTCCGGACGGGACAGGCATGGGCGGTCCGGGATATAGCATCAAGGGAGAATTCAGGCAGAATGGCGTAGAGAATGATTTAAAGCATACGGAAGGCGTTCTGTCCATGGCCAGAGCGATGCATCCGGACAGTGCGGGCTCACAGTTCTTCATCATGCACAAGAATTCTCCGCATCTGGACGGGGCTTACGCAGCGTTCGGCAAGATAACCAAGGGCATGGATATCGTGAATAAGATTGCCGAGACGGATACGGATTATAACGACAGGCCTATGGAAGAGCAGAAGATGAAGAAGGTTACGGTAGATACGCAGGGCGTAGATTATCCGGAACCGGAGAAGGAATAATGGAACGGTTTTATCAGAATACGGTTACCAGGAGCATCCTGGCATTGGTGTGCTGCGCCTTATGGGGCAGTGCATTTCCATGCGTAAAGATTGGTTATGAGCTGTTTCACATCACAGATGCGGGCAGCCAGATCCTGTTTGCGGGCTACCGGTTCTTTATGGCGGGTGTGTTCACATTTTTGATGGGATGCGTGCTTGAGAAACGTATCATTACAATGAAGAAGAGTTCCGTGCCATATGTGTTCGGACAGGGCATTCTGCAGACGACGGTCCAGTATGTGTGCTTCTATATCGGCCTTGCCCATACGACGGGGGCGAAGGGTTCTGTGATCAACGCGTCCAATGCATTTTTCTCGATCATAGCGGCGCATTATCTGATGAAGTCGGAGAAGCTGACTGTTAAGAAGATTGCAGGCTGTCTGGTAGGCTTCGCGGGAATCATTATCATCAATCTGGAACCGGGGGCATGGAGCAGCGGATTCTCCTTCCTGGGCGAAGGGCTGGTGTTGGTGTGTGCATTTTCCTATGGACTCAGCAGCGTGACGCTTAAGATGATCTCGGACCGGGAGAAGCCTGTGACGATTACGGCGTACCAGCTGTTGTTCGGCGGCGCGGTGCTGATTCTGATTGGTGCGGTGTCCGGCGGAAATGTATACGGCTTCACAGTCAGATCTTCGCTGCTGCTTTTGTATATGTCGCTTTTGTCAACTGTGGCGTTCAGTATATGGGCGGAGCTTCTGAAATACAACTCTGTGGGGAAGGTGGCGATATTCGGCTTTAGCATTCCGGTGTTCGGCGTCGCGTTATCGGCGGTTTTCCTGGGAGAGCAGGTGGTGTCGGTGAAGAATCTGGCGGCGCTTATATGCGTGAGTGCCGGGATTATTATTATCAACCGGAAAGGGCATGAAGATAAAAATATGTGATTTCCCGGCAGAGAGATGCAGATGCAGGATGTAGATGTCAGATGCAGATGTAAGGATGATGGTTATAGAAGAAAAGTGTAAGTGGTGATTCAAGGAGGGAAAAGGGATGCTGACCTGTACATACATTGTGGAAAAGATAGATGGGGATTATGCGATGCTTAAGAGGGAGGATGCGACGGATCCGGACGCAGAGCCAAAGATGGTGGCGCGCGCGCTCCTTCCACCGGAGATTATGGAGGGGACGAGGCTTCTCTATGAATATCTGCAGTATTCTGTTCTGGATTAGTTGCTTTCTGTGTGAAGTGTCTTACTTTTTGGAGTCAGGCGATTGTATTGAATTTGAACTTCGTCTGTAGACAGGCAAATTTTTTCTTTATAAAGCAGAGTGTAAATAGTTTGTCCTACAGTATAGTCTTTCTGTTCTTTTGGGAAAAAGGAACGGCAGAGATACTGGGCTGTATCGTCTTGTTTTGTAAGAAAGATATAAATATCATTTTTTTCATAAGGGGTGGATAATAGATAATCTGCTTCAATTAATGAAAACGGATTTAATTTCGTGTTGTAACGAAAAAACAACTTGTTTTGATCAAGAAGTTGTTCAAGGTTGGAAAATGGAAGAAGTCGTTGTTCAATCAGATGAAAGTATTTGCTATGTGATATAGAATGATATGTAAGTTTTCTGCTCAAAATATCATGGAAAACTTTTTCGCGATTTGCCCGGGCAATTCTCAAATCTTTTAATTTGTGCAGCCCGATTAGATGGTGGAAGCTGACTGGCTCAAAATAGAGCGAAAGTTCGGTTAATTTCCCCTTTCTGCCCAGAATAATTCGGTAAGTAATGTTCAGAAGTTTTTGATAAGCTGCAGCACATTTTAGTAGTTGATCCATTTTTATTCCTTTCTGGAGAATAAGAAAGCCGCCTTGCACATGCAAAGCGACTCTGAGCATTTTCTTTCGGCATTAAACTATTCGAGTTATTGGCCTACTCCGGTTTGAGGTTACATTGCACAACCCCTCTCGAAAGCTCTGCATAACAAGGCTTTCCGGTACGCTGTTATGCTTCAACGCTTAAACAGACACTCATTGTTGCCTGTCTTGTAATATTATTATACGTACAGCGGAGAATTATGTCAATGAATTTTCAAAGATGGTATGAAAGATTTTATCGACATTTTTTGACAAACAGTAAACATTTGGAAAAAACGCACAGACAGGAGAGGTGAACGTGAGAAAAATAGGAATCAAAGAAATCGAAGAGATTGCTCTTGGAGCGGCGCTTCTGGGCGCGGTCGGAGGCGGCAGGTGATTTGAAATAGAATATATAGAGAGTATCAGCCATATGGATGTCCGGTATTTCAGAGAGACGTCCGTATGGCTGATGCTTTTAGACTATTTTTAGAATTTAATAGCACTTGTAAAATACGAAATAATAAATTATAATCTTTTATTAGAAGAAAGAAGGTGGGAAGATGTTAGCGGCAGTAAAAGGGATTATACGCGGAAAACCTTCTGTTGATTGGGATAGTTTTGTAATACCTAGCGAGAATAGATAGGAGGCGCCCTTATGGACATGGTTCAGACGGAGAAACTGGTTTTTGAATATGAGAAGCGTGACGAGGAAGGCAACGTGATCGGCACCTCCCGCGCCATCGACGAGGTGGATATCGACGTGAAGGAAGGCCAGTTCATTGCGATTCTTGGTCATAACGGTTCCGGCAAGTCTACCCTTGCGAAGCATATCAATGCCATCCTCGTACCCACGGAAGGGACGATGTGGGTGAACGGACGCAATACCAGTGTGCCGGAGGAATTATGGAATGTGCGCCAGTCGGCGGGCATGGTGTTCCAGAATCCGGATAACCAGATTATCGGAACCGTAGTGGAAGAGGATGTGGGATTCGGACCTGAGAACTTAGGAGTCCCGACAGATGAGATCTGGCAGCGGGTGGAGGAAAGCCTTAAGGCGGTCGGGATGATCGAGTACCGTCATCATTCCCCCAACAAGCTGTCCGGCGGGCAGAAGCAGCGGGTGGCGATCGCCGGCGTGGTGGCCATGGAGCCCAAATGCATCGTACTGGATGAGCCCACGGCCATGCTGGATCCGGTGGGACGTAAGGAAGTCTTAAAGACCGTTCAGAAGCTGCGGGAACAGAAGAAGGTGACGGTGATTCTGATCACTCATTATATGGAAGAGGTGGTTGACGCGGATAAGATCTACGTGATGGACCACGGCCATGTGGTGATGGAAGGGACGCCCGGCGAGATATTCTCGCGGGTGGATGAGCTTAAGTCTTACCGTTTGGATGTCCCCCAGGTGACGCTTCTGGCGGACGAACTTCGGAAACGCGGACTCAAGATACCGGAAGGTATCCTAAGGAAAGAAGAATTGGTGGAAGTGCTATGTCGATTAAGTTAGAACATCTGAATTATATATACAGCCAGGGGACAGCATACGAGAAGAAGGCGCTTAAGGATATCTGTCTTGAGATTCCCCACGGGGAATTTGTGGGGATTATCGGTCATACAGGTTCCGGGAAATCCACGCTGATCCAGCATCTGAACGGACTGATCCGCGCGGCAAGCGGGGAACTCTATTATAATGGAGAGAATATTTACCAGGAAGGCTACTCTATGAAGGAGCTGCGGGGTGAGGTCGGACTGGTATTCCAGTATCCGGAGCATCAGCTCTTTGAGATTGATGTTATGACGGACGTGTGTTTCGGACCAAAGAATCAGGGATTATCCCGGGAGGAATGTCAGGACCGGGCGTTGGAAGCTCTGCGTCTGGTGGGACTTAAGGAGAAGTATTATAAGGTATCGCCTTTCGAGTTGTCCGGCGGGCAGAAGCGCCGGGTGGCGATCGCAGGCGTGCTGGCGATGCGTCCGAAGGTTCTGGTGCTGGACGAGCCCACGGCGGGACTGGATCCCAGGGGAAGGGACGACATCCTGGATCAGATTGCATATCTTCATAAGGAGAGCGACCTGACGGTGATTCTGGTATCCCACAGCATGGAGGATATCGCAAGATATGCGGACAGGCTGATCGTGATGAACAAGGGGACGGTTATGTATAACGATACGCCGAAGAAGGTGTTCGAACATTACCGTGAGTTAGAAGCGGTAGGACTTGCCGCGCCGCAGGTGACTTATATTATGCATGATCTCGCAGGGCGGGGACTGAAGGTTCGGACAGACGTCACCACAGTTTCCGAGGCGGCAGATGAGATTATGAGGGTAGTTTCTCAATATAAATGAAGCGGAGAAGACGAAAGAATGATACGAGACATAACCATAGGACAATATTATCCGGCAAAAAGTATCGTGCACAGGCTAGACCCAAGGGTGAAGCTTGTGTCTACGCTTTTATACCTGATTTCGCTGTTCTTGTTCAAGAGTATATCCGGCTATCTGATTGCAACCATATTCCTGATTGCAGTGATCCGGGTGTCAAGAGTTCCTTTTTCATTTATCGTGAGGGGGTTAAAGCCGGTGATCATGCTGCTGATGATTACCGTCTTATTCAACCTGTTCCTGACAAGAAGCGGGGACGTACTGTTCCATGCGTGGATCTTCACAATCACGGAGGGCGGGCTTGTGACGGCGGTTTATATGGCGGTGCGGCTGGTCTATCTGATTATCGGCTCGTCGCTGATGACATTTACCACGACGCCCAATGAGCTGACCGACGGGATAGAGGCTTTGCTGTATCCGCTGAATAAGGTGCGGGTGCCGGTTCATGAGGTGGCGATGATGATGTCTATTGCGCTCCGGTTTATCCCGATTCTTCTGGAAGAGACGGACAAGATCATGAAGGCGCAGATTGCCAGAGGCGCAGATTTTGAGAGCGGCAATATGATTCAGCGGGCGAAGAGCATGATTCCGATTCTGGTGCCGTTGTTCGTATCCGCGTTCCGGCGCGCCAACGACCTTGCGATGGCGATGGAGGCGAGGTGCTACCGGGGAGGGGAAGGAAGGACGAAGATGAAGCCGCTGCGTTACAAAGGGCGGGACCGCATGGCGTATCTGACCATGGCGGCGTATGTGGCTATGGTGGTTGTGATTGGAAGAAATGTGCCGCTGCACGTGTGGATATTTTGACAGGAGATAATATATGAGAAGGATCAGACTTATTGTCGCCTACGACGGTACGGACTACTGCGGCTGGCAGATTCAGCCCAACGGCGTCACCATAGAAGCGGTTTTAAACGAGAAGCTTAAGAGGCTGACCGGAGAAGATCTCCATATCATCGGAGCCAGCCGTACAGATTCCGGGGTTCATGCCCTGGGAAATGTGGCGGTATTCGATACGGCTTCCCCGATTCCGCCGGAGCGGATGGCGTACGCCCTGAACCAGAAGCTGCCGGAAGATATTGTGGTTGTAAGTTCGGATGAAGTGCCGGGAGACTGGCATCCCCGTTATCAGGAAGATATTAGAAAGACGTATGAATACCACATCTATAACGCCCCCGTTCCCAATCCGCTGAAGAGAAGGTACAGTACTTTCGTATCCTTTCCGCTGGACATAGAGAAGATGAGACAGGGAGCGGCATATCTGACGGGCGAGCATGATTTTGCCAGCTTCTGCAATATCAGGACGAATGCAGTCAGTACCGTGCGCAGGGTAGACGAGCTTACGGTCGGACAGTCGGGCAGAGACATTACGATACGGATTACGGGCAACGGCTTCTTATATAATATGGTGCGCATCATAGCGGGCACGCTCATCCGTGTGGGCCGCGGTTTCTATACACCGGAGAGGGTCAGAGAGATCCTGGAGGCGGAAGAACGGACGGAGGCGGGTGTGACGGCGCCGCCGGAAGGACTTGTTCTGACAGAGATCAGATACAGTGTTCCTCATTTACTTGGGAAACAATAAAAAACGTAAGGTGGGCAGGAAGATGGAAGCAGAGAACCGAATATATTTTGACAATGGAAGCACATCCTGGCCGAAGGCGCCGAATGTCGCAGAGGCAATTGCCGGGCTGCTGGCAAACGGCGCTTTTAATTCCATGTGAACATCCACAGAACATATATACAGGAGGCTGGACAGAAGCGATGATACAGAGGTTCAGAGAAAGAGACAGGCAGACAGTTACAGGAAAAGGAGCAGGCATATGGTTCCTGCTGGTAATTGGAATCTTACTTATCGTGGTGGTCTTATCCACCTGGTGGCTGCTTGGCAGTTCCCAGTCTACGACGGAAGAGTCGGTTTATAATGTCAGTAAGCTGTATCTGGAGGAACTGACCGCGCAGCAGACGAAGAAGTTCACCAATACACTGGATAACCAGACACAGCAGCTTAGGACGGCGATCCATCTGCTTGGCGAGTCGGATGTGTCGGGCCGGGAAGCCATGCAGCAGTTTATCGGTCACATGGAGGAAATCAGCGGCTTCGATTTCTTTGCGCTGATTGACGAGGAGGGAACCGTTTATACGGAGGATTCTGTTTATCCGGGTATTTTTGAGTACAGTTTCTCCGTGGACAGCTTTACGGAGCCGTTTGTATCCTTTAACCAGAGTATGGGCGAGGGTGATCTGGTGATGGTAAGCCTGCCGGTTAACGGGCAGCAGACAGAGGGGCGTAAGATTGTGGCCGCGACAGTGGGGATCGATACGGAGACGGTGATAGACAAGATGTCTCTGGATCAGAATGACGGACATTCCTTCAGCAATGTAGTCAGGCCGGACGGAAGCTACGTGATCCGGATGCCGCATACACATCTTAAGCCTAATACGAATCTGTTTACCGCGTTGAAGGAAGAGGCGCATTTTGAGGATGAGGAGCTCTTTATAAAATGGCAGGAGGGCGTGAAGGAAGGAAAGGAAGGTATGGCGGTCTATGAACTTCAGGGACTGCAGCATTTCACGTACTATATGCCGATTCACGGCACGGACTGGTCCATTACGACGACGCTGCACTACAGCCTTGTCAGCGGAAATGTGGAGATCATCCGTACAACGCTGGCGAGAAACGGAGCGATACAGCTGCTACTGGTTCTTCTGGTTGTGATTGTCCTGTTTGTGGTCTATCTTTCCATGCATAAGAAGAACGACTGCCTGCGTTTCGAAAAGATGCAGGCGGAGGAGGTCAGTAAGGCGAAGAGCACGTTTCTTTCGAATATGTCCCATGATATCCGCACGCCGATGAATGCGATCATCGGATTTACCAATCTTGCGGTAAAGAGCGTGGAGGATACGGAGAAGACAAGGGACTATCTGATGAAGATCCTGACCTCGGGGAATCACCTGCTGGCGCTCATTAACGACGTGCTGGAGATGAGCCGTATCGAGAGCGGCAAGATACATCTCGAAGAGACAGAATGCAACCTGTTCGAGATGCTTAAGGAACTGTACGGGATGATCCACGGACAGGCAGAAGAGAAGCAGCTTGGGCTTTCCTTTTGCGCAGATGAGGTCACGGACGGAGACGTATACTGTGATAAGCTGCGGATGAACCAGATGTTTCTGAATCTTCTGGGAAATGCAGTGAAATTTACTCCGGCAGGGGGAGAGATATCAGTCTGTATCAGTCAGATTAATAACGCCAGAGGATACGGCACATATGTGATCCGTATCAAGGACACCGGGATTGGTATGGCGCCGGAATTTGCCGAGAAGGTGTTCATCCCCTTTGAACGGGAGCGGACGTCTACGGTGAGCGGCATACAGGGAACAGGGCTTGGCATGTCGATTACCAGGAATATCGTGGACATGATGGGCGGGACGATAGAGTTAGAGACGGCTCCGGGCAAGGGAACGGAATTTATCGTGACGGTTAAGCTGCGGCTTAACGATGAACAGGGCACGGCGGGCTTTGGCGACTTCATGGAGATGGAGGCAGAACCCGAAGAGAAGCCTGTGGATTTCGCAGGAAGAAGGATTCTCGTGGTAGAGGATAATGAACTGAACCGGGAGATTGCGGTGGAGGTCCTGGAGGAAGCCGGATTTGAGACAGAAGAAGCAGAGGATGGTTCGATTGCCGTAGAGAAGGTGCGCGCGTCTGCCCACGGATATTATGACCTGGTTCTTATGGATATACAGATGCCTGTGATGGACGGCTATGAGGCGGCAAGGGCGATCCGTGCGCTTGACGATCAGAAGCTTTCGGCCGTTCCGATTATCGCCATGACGGCAAATGCGTTCGATGAGGATAAGCAGGCCGCATTGGATGCGGGGATGAACGGTCATCTGGCGAAGCCCTTTGATGTAGACGAACTGTTGGAGATGCTGGCAGATGTAATGTACTCTGACAGATGATTTAAAGATAGATAATATAAATAAATATCTATGATTTATTATGAAAAACAATAGTAATTTCCTCAAGAATCCATTGCCCGAAAGGGGCAAAAGTGTTACGGTTATCTTTAGCAAAAGATAGAAGGAGGATATCGAAGGGGTAGAAGCCTGTGTGAAGGAGCATAAGATTGAAATCCTTAAGATTGCAGGGATTGAGCGGGATGTGAGAAAAGAAGATAGGTTGAGAGGTACAGGAGATGAATTATGTAGGAATTGATATTGGGTCGACTGCGTCCAAGGTAGTGGCAAGAGGAAAGAAGGAGATTGAATTTGTCCTGCCTACAGGATGGAGCAGCAAGGAGACGACGCAGACAATCAAAGAGAGACTTTTAGAGGACGCTGTCGACGTTTTGTCAGAGGATACAAAGGTGGTGGCGACAGGATATGGAAGGGTTGCCGTAGACTTTGCAGATTATGTGATTACGGAGATTACCTGCCACGCAAGGGGCGGGAGAGAGATGGCGGGGGATAACTGTTCTATTATCGACGTGGGGGGACAGGATACCAAGGTGATCCTGGTAGAGCACGGCATGGTGCAGGATTTCCTCATGAACGATAAGTGTTCCGCGGGGACCGGGAAGTTCCTTGAGATTATGGCGAACCGTCTGGGCGTTACCCTGCAGGAGTTGTTCGACATGGCGGATGCGGGGACGGTCCTTCCAATCAGTTCCCTGTGCACGGTGTTTGCAGAGTCCGAGGTGATCAATTACATCGGAGAAGGAAGGAAGCGGGAGGATATCGCGGCGGGGGTCGTTGATTCCGTTGCGGCGAAGGTCGCGCAGCTAAGTCAGAGGAAGAATCTGTCCGGCAGGATCATCCTGACAGGAGGATTAAGCCACAGCCGGTATTTTACGAAGATATTGTCCGAGAAGATCGGGCAGGAGGTAGAACCCACCGAACGGGGAAGATATGCGGGGGCGCTTGGAGCGTCGCTGCTTGCAGAGGAGAAGTCAAGATAAGTTGACTTCTCCTTTTTACACTAATACAGCATTGTAGG
>CAMSTW010000010.1 GCA_947063855.1 uncultured Dorea sp. | reverse complement strand
CAGCAGAAGATACCGTTATCTCCGCAGCTTCCTGTACAACAAACTGTCTGGCTCCGATGGCTAAGGCTCTGAATGACCTTGCGACGATCAAGTCAGGTATTATGTGTACAATCCACGCTTACACAGGCGACCAGATGACACTGGACGGACCGCAGAGAAAGGGTGACTTAAGAAGATCACGTGCGGCTGCTGTGAATATCGTTCCTAACAGCACAGGCGCTGCCAAGGCAATCGGTCTTGTTATCCCGGAACTTAACGGCAAGCTGATCGGCGCTGCTCAGAGAATTCCTACACCTACAGGATCAACCACTATCCTGACAGCAGTTGTAGAAGGTGAAGTAACCGTTGATCAGATCAACGAGGCTATGAAGGCTGCTTCTAACGAGTCCTTCGGATACAACACAGACGAGATCGTATCCAGTGATATCGTTGGTATGAGATATGGTTCCCTGTTTGATGCTACACAGACGATGGCTCTGCCAGTTGGCGACGGCACAACAGAGGTTCAGGTTGTATCATGGTATGACAACGAGAATTCTTACACAAGCCAGATGGTAAGAACAATCAAATACTTCTCTGAATTAGCATAATTCTGGAATACCCAAAGGGTCCGGTCTGATAATGGACCGGATCCTTTTTCGGCGCTGTATGGTATATGCGTTGTTTTATATAGAAGGCGTGCAAAATTTTTAGGATGATATTATAGAAAGGGGAAAGCATATCATGCTCAATAAGAAATCAGTAGATGATATTAATGTAAAAGGCAAAAAAGTGTTGGTAAGATGTGACTTCAACGTACCTCTGATCGACGGAAAGATTACAGACGAGAATCGTCTGGTTGCGGCGCTTCCTACGATTAAGAAGCTGATCGCTGACGGAGGAAAGATTATTCTGTGCTCACACCTTGGAAAGCCCAAGGGAGAGCCAAAGCCGGAGTTATCTCTTGCACCGGTGGCAAAGAGACTGTCTGAGCTTCTTGATCAGGAAGTAAAGTTCGCGGCAGAC
This sequence comes from uncultured Dorea sp., assembly GCA_947063855.1. Lineage (GTDB taxonomy): Bacteria > Bacillota > Clostridia > Lachnospirales > Lachnospiraceae > Sporofaciens. The sequence continues at coordinate 69,991 of CAMSTW010000010.1, read as the reverse complement.
GCGGAAGTTGTAGGCGAGAACGCGCGGGCTGCGGTAGAAGCGATGAAGGACGGAGAAGTAGTACTTCTTGAGAACACACGTTACAGAATCGAAGAGACGAAGAACGGCGAAGCGTTCAGCAAGGATCTGGCTTCTCTGTGCGATGTATTTGTAAATGACGCGTTTGGAACCGCGCACCGCGCACACTGCTCGAACGTAGGCGTGACTCAGTTTGTAGATACGGCAGTAGTAGGCTACTTAATGCAGAAAGAGATTGATTTCCTTGGAAATGCAGTGAATAATCCGGAGAGACCGTTCGTTGCAATCCTTGGCGGCGCTAAGGTATCCAGCAAGATCTCTGTAATCGAGAACCTTCTTGACAAGGTAGATACCCTGATCATCGGCGGCGGGATGTCTTACACATTCTCCAAGGCACAGGGCGGAAGTGTCGGCGGTTCTCTTCTTGAGGCAGATTACTGTGAGTATGCGCTGAACATGCTTAAGAAGGCAGAAGAGAAGGGCGTGAAGTTACTGCTTCCTGTAGATACAGTGATTGCAGATGAATTCTCTAACGATGCCGACAGCAAGGTTGTTAAGGCAGGCGAGATTCCGGATGGCTGGCAGGGTCTTGATATCGGACCGGATACAGTGAAGATTTTCTGCGACGCAGTACAGGATGCGAAGACCGTTGTATGGAACGGACCGATGGGCTGCTTTGAGATGCCGAAGTTCGCGAACGGTACGGAGGCTGTTGCGAAGGCACTGGCAGATACGGAAGCTACAACAATTATCGGCGGCGGCGATTCTGCGGCGGCAGTCAATCAGTTAGGATATGGCGACAAGATGACTCACATCTCCACCGGAGGCGGCGCGTCACTCGAGTTCCTGGAAGGCAAAGAACTGCCGGGCGTAGCGGCAGCTAATGACAGGTAAAAAGTTTAGCGAGGTCCCTCACGAGCTTAGCGTTTACCTGGTTCACCGAACTTGGCGAGGTCTTTTACGAGCCTAGAGAGGTGAACATACCCGTAAGCACTTAGCGAGGTATTTCACGAGCTTAGTAAGGCGAAGCTGCATGTGTTATTAATAGAAATAGAAGAGGAGATTTTATTACATGGCGAGAAAGAAAATTATTGCAGGCAACTGGAAGATGAACAAGACTCCAAGCGAGGCAGTTGCGTTAGTTGAGGAATTAAAACCACTGGTAGCAAATGACGAGGTTGACGTAGTATTCTGCGTACCTGCAATCGACATCGTTCCGGTTGTAGAGGCGGCAAAGGGAACCAACATTCAGGTTGGAGCAGAGAATATGTATTTCGAAGAGAGTGGCGCATACACAGGCGAGATTTCTCCGAATATGCTGGTGGACGCAGGAGTGAAGTATGTGGTTCTTGGACATTCTGAGAGAAGAGAATACTTCGGCGAGACCAATGAAGATGTGAATAAGAAGGTTCTGAAGGCATTTGAACATGGTATTACTCCAATCATGTGCTGCGGCGAGACGCTTGAGCAGAGAGAGCAGGGCGTAACCATGGATTTCATCCGTCAGCAGGTGAAGGTTGGATTCCAGAACGTGACGGCAGACCAGGCAAAGACGGCAGTAATCGCGTACGAGCCGATCTGGGCTATCGGAACAGGCAAGACAGCTACCACAGAGCAGGCACAGGAGGTTTGTGCAGGAATCCGTGCCTGTATCGCTGAGGTTTATGACGAGGCGACGGCAGAGGCAATCCGTATCCAGTACGGCGGATCTGTCAATGCGGCAACGGCGGCAGATCTGTTCGCACAGGCTGATATCGACGGCGGCCTTGTCGGCGGCGCTTCTTTGAAGGCTGACTTTGGTAAGATTGTAAATTATAAGTAGAAGATGAGATGGAAGTTTTCAGGTAAGGTATGGTGTAACTCAGTAAGATGGGTTACACCGTATTTTTATTAAAGTTAAAGCTTAAGAGATAGCCCTTATCCAGCGCAGAGTCATCCAGGTATTCACCAGTCCTTCAAAGCTGATGGTAGACATTTTTGTCTGGGTGTAAATATTGAAAATCTGTTCGCAAAAGAAATGCGGCAAGAAAATTCCTCTAATTTCTTTTCTTACATTCTTTTGTGTGATACAATCAGTTAAAACGGAGCCGGATAATTAAGAGAGGGGAAGTATCTGGAATACCTAAAAAGTAGTATAAGCGTTGCTGTATGAGAAAAAACACTAGTTACATTAATCTTGTAGTGACGGCAGGAAAATGGAGGAATCTGTATATGGAATGGTCAGACGGAAAGGAAAGATGCCGGTGGGCGAATCCGAAGAATGAGAAGTATATCCATTATCATGATGAAGAATGGGGAATACCGGTACACGACGATCACAGGCTGTTTGAGATGCTGGTGCTTGAGTCTTTCCAGGCGGGGCTTACCTGGGAATGTGTTCTGAATAAGCGGGAAGATTTCCGCAGGGCGTTTGATGAGTTCGATCTTGAAACGGTGTGCGCCTATGATGAGGCGGATATGGAGAGACTTTTGGGCAATCCGAAGATCATACGCAACAGGCGCAAGATCCAGGCGGCGGTGACGAACGCGCAGGTGTTCCGGAAGATACAAGAGGAGTATGGAAGCTTCTCGGAATATATCTGGAAATGGACGAATGGGGAGGTTGTATATGAAAATGACCGGACTTATTCGGAACTATCTGACGCAGTATCAAAGGATCTTAAGAAGCGGGGGATGAAATTCGTCGGGACTACGATCATATACGCCTACCTGCAGGCAATCGGGGTGATTTACTCCCATGAAGAGGGCTGCTTTCTGGAGTACTGCAGGCACAGTAAATGTTGAATAAAATAAATTTTTAACGAAATCATATTTTCAAATATCCGGAAGTATTGTATAATTATCTCTGGCGGCAGATGCAGATTTACGAGGTTGTCTCATGCCGTTTTACAGGGAAAGTACCGAAAGGGGACATATTATGATCTATGAAGAGATACCGGTACGGGCTGAGGGTTCGGCGGACTATGCTAGGCTTGAGGTCTATATCCAGGATACTCCGCAGGACGGGAGCGTGAAGAGGAAGGCGCGTCCGCTGGTCCTGATCTGTCCGGGAGGAGGATATGAGCGGACCAGTTACCGGGAAGGAGAGCCAACGGCATTACATTTCTTAAGCAGGGGATACCACGCGTGCGTGCTGCGCTATTCAGTTGCGCCGGTTCGTTTTCCGACACAGGTGCTGGAGGCCGGAAGTGCGGTCAGGATGATCCGGGAGAACGCCGGGAAATGGAATGTAGATACGCAGCGGATCGTCATACAAGGCTCGTCGGCAGGAGGCCATCTTGCCGCATGCTACGGCGCATTCTGGAATCAGGAACTTCTTAAGGACAGTCTGAAAGGCCTGCCCGGAGGATGGAAGCCCAGAGGGGTCATGCTGAGTTATCCGGTGATTACCTCCGATCCTGCGTATGCGCACATGGGAAGCTTTCAGAATCTTCTTGGGGAAGAGTACGAGGCGCAGGCCGGGAAGGTATCTGTTGAGAGGCAGGTGACAAAGGATATGCCTCCCTGCTTTATCTGGCATACGATGGATGATGATACGGTGCCGGTGGAGAATTCACTGATGCTTGTGAAGGCGCTTCACAGAGAAGGAATTTCGGCAGAGCTTCACATTTTCCCGGAAGGAGAGCATGGACTGAGTCTGGCAAGCCCGGTTGTGGAGCGGGAGAACGGACATGGAGTCCAGCCGGAGTGTGCGAGATGGGTTGAGCTGGCGGATGCGTGGCTTGAGAGGTTATTTGAGTAAATATATGCGCCCGGAATCTTCCATGAAAATCATTCTGGCAGAGAGAGACTCCGGGAGTACAATGAATTTAAGAAGGAGAGTTTACATTATGAGCAGGAAACCGACAGTGCTGATGATATTGGATGGGTATGGATTAAACGAGAAGAAGGAAGGCAATGCAGTCGCAGAGGGTAAGACTCCGGTGATGGACAGGCTGATGGCAGAGTATCCGTTTGTCAAGGGGAATGCAAGCGGCATGGCGGTAGGACTTCCGGACGGACAGATGGGAAATTCTGAGGTGGGACATCTGAATATGGGTGCAGGACGCATCGTATATCAGGATCTTACCAAGATTACGAAAGCAATCCAGGACGGTGACTTCTTCGAGAATCCGGCGCTTCTTGCAGCATGTGAGAATGTGAAGAAGAATAACAGTGCGCTTCATATGTACGGACTGGTGTCCGACGGCGGCGTACACAGCCACAACACGCATATCTACGGGCTTCTGGAGCTGGCAAAGCGTCAGGGGATCGAGAAGGTATATGTGCACTGTTTCTTAGACGGACGTGATACGCCTCCGGCTTCAGGCAAGGAATATGTGGAGCAGCTTGTGGCGAAGATGGAAGAGATCGGCATTGGTGAGGTGGCGACCGTTATGGGACGTTACTATGCTATGGACCGCGATAACCGCTGGGACCGTGTGGAGAAGGCTTACCGTGCCATGGTTTACGGAGAAGGCGAGACGGCGGCAAGCGGACCGGAGGGGATACAGGCTTCTTACGACAAGGATACCACAGACGAGTTCGTGCTGCCGACCGTTGTGACGAAGGACGGCGTTCCGGTTGCGACCATCAAGGATCATGATTCCATCATCTTCTTTAACTTCCGTCCGGACCGTGCAAGAGAGATTACTAGAACCTTCTGTGACGACAGCTTCAGCGGGTTTGACAGGGGTGAAAGGGTGAAGACCTGCTATGTATGCTTCACCGAGTATGATGTGACCATCGAGAACAAGCAGGTGGCGTTTGTCAAGGAAGAGATTACCAATACATTCGGCGAGTTCCTTGCGTCTCATGGAAAGAAGCAGGCGCGTATCGCCGAGACAGAGAAGTATGCCCATGTGACCTTCTTCTTCAACGGCGGAGTAGAGGAACCGAACGCGGGTGAAGACAGGATTCTTGTGAATTCCCCGAAGGTGGCGACTTACGACTTGAAGCCGGAGATGAGCGCTTATGAGGTATGCGATAAGCTTACAGAGGCCATCCGTTGCGGCGAGTATGATGTGATTATCATCAATTTTGCGAATCCGGATATGGTCGGACATACCGGAGTGGAGGATGCGGCAATCAAGGCGATCGAAGCCGTGGACGAGTGCGTAGGGAAGGCTTTTGAGGCAGTGAAGGAAGCCGGCGGACAGATGTTCATCTGTGCGGATCATGGAAATGCAGAACAGCTGATTGACGAGGAGACAGGCGAGCCGTTTACCGCGCATACGACGAATCCGGTGCCGTTTATCCTGATAAATGCAGATCCGGCATATAAGCTCAGAGAGGGAGGATGTCTGGCGGATATCGCGCCGACGCTCATAGAGCTGATGGGAATGGAACAGCCGAAGGAAATGACGGGTAAGAGTCTGTTAGTAAAATAAGAAAAATATAAGGCAAGGGGCCGCCGCAAAATGCAGTTTATACACGATATATAGATGATAATGGTTCAGGCCATAGGGAGTATATTGTGTAGGATGGTTGTTTTGCAGCGGCTCCTTGTGTCTGTACGCCAATTCTCGGGACTTTCAGCGCACAACCTTTTTGAAGGTGATGTGTTTACATGCGTCCGGCAGATGCAAAGAGCAGCGATAGCGGTCAGCGGGTGCAAGGTGTTTAGCTGGTGATTGGCAGATGCAAAGAGCAGCGATAGTGGTCAGCGGATGCAGGGAGAAGAGGGTGCGGCAGATAAGGAGAGAGGTTCGTATGCATATTGTAATCGTAGAGGATGATGCCGTAATACGGCAGGAATTAAAGCTTCTTCTGGAAAATGCGCGTTATCAGGTAACGGCGCCCGTGGATTTCTCGGATGTTGCTTCTTTCGTGCTGTCCGAAGAACCGGACCTGGTGCTTCTGGACTTGAATCTTCCGGAAGAATCAGGATTCTCTGTCTGCTCGAAGATACGGGCAGAGTCCGAGGTGCCGGTCATCTTCGTGACCAGCAGGACGGATTCCATGGATGAACTGACAGGGATCTTAAAGGGCGGGGACGACTATATCACGAAGCCTTTTCAGACGCCTGTTCTTCTTGCAAGGATCGGCGCTGTCTTAAAAAGAACCTGTCGGTATGCCAAAGAAGAGCCGGTAAGACTGGTTCACAGGGAAGCAGAGCTTAACCTTGCCAGAGGTACGGTAAGCTTTCGGGGCAGGCAGACAGAATTATCAAGGAATGAACTTAAGATTCTGCATCTGTTATTCCAGAAGAAGGGTGAGATTGTCTCACGGGCGGATATGGTCGAGTATCTGTGGGATAATCAGGTATTCATTGATGACAATACATTGAGTGTGAATATCACACGTATCCGGGGCAAGCTTAAGCAGATCGGAATATCTGATTTCATTGAGACGAAACGGGGGATGGGATACCGGATATGAGGCGGTACAGATAGTAAAAGTTTGAACAACAGCTGGCTGGCAGATAAGCATTCATTAAGTAGAGGAATCAGATGATGAAGATGACGGAATATCTAAGGGATAAGCTCCTGCTTCTGGTGCTGCATGCGGGATGTATGCTGCTTCTGGCAGGATTTTTACATGCTACGGGTTATGAGACGGGATATATGCTCTTGATTCTCATTTTCTGGTTTTCGCTTCTGGCCGTATGGCTTGGGTACGGATATTATAGCAGGAAATGTTATTTTCAGGAATTGGAGGCGACGCTTGAGAAGATGGATCAGCGGTATCTTCTGGGTGAACTGATGCCTGTGTCCCACCGGCTTGAGGACCGGTTATACAGGGAGATGATCCGCATCTCGAATAAGTCGGTCATTGAGCGGATCCGGCAGATTGAAGACGAACAGAAGGAATATCGGGAATATATAGAGAGCTGGGTGCATGAGATTAAGGCGCCCATCACGAGTATTGACCTGATGTGCGAAAATCATAAGGATGATGTGACGCGGCGGATACGCCTTGAGAATCAGAAGATAGAAAATTATGTGGATATGGCGCTGTATTACGCAAGATCGGGTGAAGTGTATAAGGATTATGTAATCCGTAAGACCAATCTGCAGGAGATTGCAGTAGTGGTATTGAAGAGGAACAAGGGGTATCTGATCCAGAGCCGGGTTCACGCCGAGGTGGATTGTAGTGATCCGGCGTATACAGACGGGAAATGGATCACATTTATCCTGAATCAGCTTGTTTTGAACAGTACGAAGTACCGCCAAGAGACAGGAGCACGGATCTGGATCTATACGGAAAAGTATGGGCACGGGGTGCGGCTGATTGTGAAGGATAACGGGATTGGCATCAGGGAGGAGGAGCTGGAGCGTATCTTCGAGAAGGGATTTACCGGAAGCAACGGGCGCAAGAGGGAGCGTTCCACGGGGATGGGGCTTTATCTGTGTGAGAGGCTTTGCAGGAAACTGGGGATTGTGATAAAGGTGGATTCTAAAGAGCAGGAAGGAACAGAGATGATATTGGAATTCCCGGTGAGCAGGTATTTGTTGAAGGCTTGATTTGATCAGACAGAAGGCATTTTCAGATTCACACAGAGAAGATTGACTGAAGATGGCTGGAAGGTGTAATCAAAGACCGTCCACAACAAAAAACAGACCATTCAGACGATATCCTTGTATCCGCTTTGCCTTTTCATTATAATAGGAAATACGACAGGGAAAAGGGAGCGGGATACAAGTGATTCGGATTGCAGTTTGTGAAGACGAGCAGATACTATTGGAACAGTTGACGGATGATATCAAAAAAATATTGAATAAGCATTCTGTTATATACAGCATAAAAGCATATTCAAATGGAAGCGCGCTTCTGGTGCGCGAGGCATTCGATATCGTGTTCCTTGATATTGCCATGAAGCCCATTGGCGGTCTGGAACTGGCAAGGCGGCTGCGCGCCAGGGGAGATATAAGCAGGCTGGTCTTTATTACGGCTCACAGCCAATATGCCATAGACGCATATGACGTTCAGGCATATCATTATCTTATAAAACCTGTGGATCTAAAGAAGCTGGAGGCTGTAATCCTCAGACTGTGTACTCTTCTCAAAGGAGAATATGAACATGCGCTCGCGATTCGTCAGGGAACGACTGTCAGAAGAATTCCCTTTGAACAGATATTATATCTGGAGGCCATGAACAGAAAAGTCTATCTGCATAAGAAAGAAGAGTCCTTACCGTTTTATGGGAAACTGGATGAACTTGAACCGGCGCTGCCAGATACTTTTTTTCGCTGCCACCGGAGTTTTATTGTTAATCTGGATCATGTGCAGCATTATAAGAAAGAGGAAGTCTGGTTGGACAATGAAGATATCATACCATTATCCAGACGCAGGTATCAGGCATTTGGGCTGGCGTTCATGTATTATCTGAAAAAACGGGGGGATGTCTTTTGAGTGTTTCTACAATATGGACTGCGGGCCTGGAAATTTTTCTTACTATTTCTCAGTATTTCTTTTTAAAAGAAATGCTTGGAGTAAAGTATCGTTACACGTATCTGTGGTTCTATCTTGGAACCTGGCTGTATGGACATGCAAATGTGTATTTCCGTATTACCGGTACTGTCTGGGGAAACATGATCTATCTGTGCACATGTGCTTTTGCGCTTAATTCTCTGCTGTTTCACGGAAGTATCATAAAAAGAAGCTTTTTTACCCTGTGGATGTACGGGATAAGGGAGGTGGCAAGCGGCATATTCCTCACGCTGTTTCTGGCGGCGGCGGTCTTGAGCGGGCGGGAGGACTGTTTTGATGTCATATTGAGAGCAGATGATCTAATGGCCAGCATTGTGCCCTTTCTTATGATGGAAATCCTGAAGCGGAAGTGTCATCTGCTCAAACGAGATTTTGAGGACCGCGACGGTATCTATCTTATGTGTATTATCGGATTTATCTGCGTTGCAGTCAGTATGACGGCGATGACATTTTACAGGGTGAGTAACTGGGACAGCGAATATATATATGCGGTTGTAATCCCAAGCGGCCTGATTGCGGTTGGAGGAGAGATTCTGAATGTTTATTGCATCATCATGCTGGAACGCCGCCTGGTAGAGAGAGTGGCAAAACAGCAGTACCGGATGTTGAGACAGCATCTGGAAGTCTCAAAAGAACAATACGAACAATTCATAAAGATCCGGCATGATGTGAAGAATCACAGTCTGTGTCTTGCGCAGCTGCTGGAAAAGGGAAATACGGAAGAAGCCAGGCATTATCTGGAGCAATGGAATACCGGCATGGAAGAGGGGGAGGATGTCGTACGTACGGGTTCTCTCTTCGCCGACGCCCTGTTGAATCCGAAATACCGGCAGGCGAAGAAGCTTGGAATAGACATCTCCATTCAAATGCGTGTGCCGGAAGAAGAGACGATAGCCCCTGTCGATCTTTGCTGCCTGCTTGCAAATGCGATAGACAATGCAATCGAAGCCTGTCAGCGGGGGATGATGGCGGGATATCCCGCCGGGTGGATACGGATGAAATCACAGATCTATCCGAAGTACTGGGTATTTGAAATCTCGAACAGTACCTATTTGTCAGTCAGGCGGCGGGAGGGCAGGTTTCTGTCTTCGAAAGATGTTCCCATCTGCGGAGTGGGTTTACAGAATATCAGAACAGTCGTAGAACGATATGAAGGAGTGCTGGATCTAAAGAGCGGAACTTGTTTTATGTTAAATGTCATGTTCCCGTTGCCATAGGCGTCAAAAAATGATCCGTTTACTACATCTGTGTAAATGTATCCCGGATATTGTCACAATATCATTGACAGGTAAAGCTTCAGGCGGATTGTATAAATACGTCAATCCGATAGAGTTAAGCGAATAAAATGCCAATAGGAAGGGATAGTAAACTGTGAGTATGATTTAACTTAAAAATTGACTTTTAACATTTCATAAGTTAAAATAGAATAAAATAAGTTAAAAGGAGAACAATAAAATATGCCTGAAAGTATATTTGGAATTCCTATAAAATATGAAACTTGGAATAAAAAAAGTTCAATGCCTTTGTATATAGCTGGAAGTTATGATTTTCGTACAGCCTATATTGCTGATAAACGCTGCATTATGATTAAACCGACAGAAGAAATTGCTACACTGCCGGCGTTAAAAAAGCAGATAATGAAAATTCAGGAAGCGGATAGCGTACCTGTAATTCTTGAACTTAGAACAGTATCTCCTTATCGAAGAAAAAGTCTTATAGAGAATAATATACCGTTTATTACAGAAAAACAGGTGTTTCTTCCATTCATCGGAACAATGCTGACAGACGAAAAAGAACCGGAAAAGAAAGTAAAGAAATTTGTTTTTTCTGCGCAGCAGTTGTTTTTGTTTTATCTGTATAGTAAGAAAAAACGGATGTATGTTTCCGAAGCTTCAAAAAAGCTTCCATTTACTGCGATGACGTTAACAAGAGCTGTGAGACAACTAGAAGCCACCGGCTTGTTCCTCATCACAAAAGAGGGTGTAAATAAAGTAATCGAATCAAAATATGAAAGGTCAGAGTTATTTGAAAAGGCTAAGAAGTATTTATCGACTCCGGTTCGCAAGATGGGATATATAGATAAATCACGGGTTGTTTCTGATATGAGATATGCCGGAGAATCTGCACTTGCTGAGAAAACAATGTTAAATCCGAGCAGGGTTATCACATACGCAGTAAGTGACAAGGATTTTGATAAGAAGCTTCTGACCGATGAATTGATCGACCCTGAAAAACAGGTCAGACTTGAATTGTGGGCATACGACCCACAGATGTTTTCAAGCGACAATACTGCGGATAGTCTCTCTGTTGTGTTATCCTTTCAGGATAATTCTGATGAAAGAATTGATGAAGCCGTAGAAGAACTGACAGAAGGAGAACTTAAAGATTATGGTTAATGGATTTACAAAATTTAAGGAAAGGTTTCAGGGATATGAAAATCAATATGTAATCATTGGTGGTACGGCTTGCGATTTGATTATGGAAAATGAGGAACTTACTTTTCACAGATTTGAAGTCCATTGGAGTAAGAGGTACGGATAAAAACACAATCATTAACATTATGTATCAGTGCTATGGTTTGACCGCGATGTAAATTGTTCGCCGCAGTAGAGGCCATAAATAACGAACCAGCAGGAAACCAGAAACAGTTAGATTCGATTGATGAACAAATTGCAAAGGAACTGGCAAAACAGACGGATAAGACAGAGGAATCGAAGGTAAATAATATATATGAGAAGAACCAGACGGTCACAAAGCATGAATTGAATAATAAAAAGATGGCGGAATAAGAGAAGGAAGTTTTCTTAAAGTAAAGTCTCCCCAATTTTACAAAAACTCATCAAAACTTTACATTTCAGTAAATAGTATTTTTCACCGTTCTTTTATAAAATAGAACTATTGAAAGAGATGAAATGAGATGAGGAGGGACTTTCATGTTAAAAGTAGATCATTTATTTAAAAGTTACAAAACGGGAAAGGTAACATATGAGGTATTAAAGGATGTCTGTTTTGAGGTGAAAGAGGGAGAGTTTGCAGCGGTCATGGGGGCATCCGGAAGTGGGAAGACAACCATGCTCAACTGCATTTCCTGTTTCCATCCCTACGATAAAGGCGAGATTACTTTGGATGGCGTCTGCCTTTCGGGATTAAGCGAAGAAGAAATCGCGAGAGTGAGAAACGAGCAGTTAGGTTTTGTATTTCAGGACTTTATGCTGCTTGATGGACTCACCGTGTTTGAGAATATATGCGTGCCAAAGGTGATCCGCGGCGAAGATTATAGAGTGATGGAGAAAAAAGCAGGAAAACTTCTTAAGATGTTTGGCATTGAACATATAGCAGATAAATATCCGGCAGAGATTTCCGGCGGGCAGAAGCAACGTGCGGCGGTAGCACGTTCTCTCATGAACGATCCGCTGGCAATTCTTGCCGACGAACCGACGGGGAATTTAGACAGCCGATCCGGTGAGGCGGTCATTCAGGCATTCATTGAGGCAAAGAAAACATTGGGCGCAACGATACTGATGGTGACTCACGATACATTTTCCGCAAGCTATTGTGACCGCGTGATCATGATGAAAGACGGGAAGGTTCATTCAGAGCTGGTTTATTTGCGATATTCTACTCTGCAACGAATTATATTCAGGGGGCAGCGATTGCGGCAGGCGAAGATAATGATATGTCCTTCCGTTATCTTGGAGATGCGGATGGATTGACGGTGCAGGATGTAGAAGCTGCTGCGGCAGAGTATGGCGTAGAGATTACCGATTACCGGGAAGTGGAGATTGTGCGTCTGCTTGGCAGCGGCGTTGCGAGAGAGGATTATGATGAAAACGGTAAGCTTATTGAAGAATACCGTGAGAAGGATTATTATAAAAATTTTATAAGTGCAAGTGGATTTTCTAAAGCAACAGGAATGGAAGTGCAGGCAGAACCGGGAACTTATCTGTATATCAATCGGAAGAATAACACAGAAAATTATTGGTTTTTACCCGAAGATCTGGATATGGCAGAAAATACGGACACAGGAGTAATGAAGGATCTGGTCTTTGCGGGCTTTGTAGAATACAGCAGTTTCTTTTATGGCCGCGGGCAGGATGGAGATGCTTGCTATATTCTAAATGACGAAGATTTTGCAGAGTTAAAAGAAGGATTATCAAAAGAGTTCCAGATGACGCAGGTGTTGTTTAACGTCTCAGACGCAGGGGATACTTACGCATTTTCCAGGGAATTGTATGCGAAATATTGCAATTCGGTATCGGACAGTATGCGTGTGATGGCCTCCTATGATGAATATCGGGCAGATGTGGATGAAGATTATGGTTATGGTGAGCCGGCAGTGCTTTATCCGGAACATCCGGAGATAGAAGTTGACTGGAAATACAGTCCGGTATTTGTTCCACTTTTGGAGAGAAGCTTTGTACTGACTTATGCAACGCTGCTGTTGATCTTCATCTTTGTATCGGTGATCTGTCTGGTATCTGCAGGTGTGATTGGTTATACCAGAAGTATCACGGTTGCTGTGAAAAGCAAACGTGTACTGATGGATGTGAAGAAACTGGGAGCCGGACAGGAATATCTGAACCGGATCTTAGAAGAACAGCTGCAAAAGGTATTCGTTCTGCCGACAGCGGCGGCTGTGATATTGATGTTCGTCTATTATACACTTACCTTATGGCAGAATGACGGAGTACTCACTGCCAATGAGTATCCGATGATAATTTTTAATGCGGGGGTCTGCGCGGCGTTATCCGTCTGTCAGTATATCCTTTACCGCTGTTCTTTAAAGAAAGCCTCCCGGGTGGCTTTCGGACGGAGGGCAGAAGAGTAATCTTGTTATTATTAAGAAGAATTCTGGTTACCTCAAATAATAAATATATTTTGTGTAAAATAGTTGCATAAAACATATTGAATGATATAATAATGATATAAACAATTTGGAGGAATAATTCATGATTATTGAGGTAAGGGCAAAAAATTGTTATGCTTTTGAGGATAATATTACATTTTCAATGAAAGCAGACATGCGGAACAAGAAGTTTGGCTCCAATGTTCATAGAGAGAATAATTTCAATGTACTTAAGGTAGCGGGAGTTTATGGACCGAACAATGCAGGAAAAACATGTCTGATTAAGTGTATCAGAGCTGTGAAAAGGGTACTTTTAAATCAGAAAAGCGGGTTGGCGTCTAATATTTTTTCTGGCAGCGATGTATGCGAGATAGGTATGACGTTTATGATATCGGGCAGGAAATTCTCTTATGACTTTAAATTTGATACCCAAAAGGAAGAATATATTTACGAAGCTTTTACGGAGATTTTCAAAGATCAATATAGCAATGAAAAAGAAGTATGCTGGTTGAAAAAGGATACAATTAATGAAGTATATGAATGCGTTGACGAAGATGTACGGGCTATGATTCCAGTTGTATCAAAGTATAATTTGTTGTGTTATGTGATAGATACAAGTAAATTTGAGCGGATCAAAGAGATTAAGCAGATTCTTGTTGAGTTGGCGGAGAAAATTGATATTATCAATATGAATGATATTCCTATGAAGCATACCATAGAACTTATGAAAAACAAGGATCGGATGCAACAGAAAATAGTTGGTTTCATAAGGAATGCAGACTTATATATGGATAATTTTGAGTATGTGGATATGGATCAGATTCAGTTGAAAACGGGAGAAGGTGATGAAAAACCAGAAGAGAAAGTACTGGATCTTCCGGAAAATATTATGGATCAGATCAGGCTGGTTTCCACATATAAAGGTGTTCATGTACCAAGCATGTTGTTTGATTCTACGGGGACAAAGAAGATTGCGGCTATTGCCGGTTATATTATAGATGCACTTGAAAGGGGCAGAATCCTTGTTGTCGATGAGTTGGACAGCAGTATTCATTTTAAGCTTACCAGGGCGATTGTGGCAATGTTTAATAATGAATTGAATACCGATGCGCAGATGATATTTACGGTACATGATATTAATCTTTTGGATTGTAAGAAGATGTTCAGGAAGGAACAGATTTGGTTTGTCCATAAGGATGAAGAAGGGGTATATGTATATTCTCTTGCAGATTTTACTGCACAACAGGGAATAAGGGATACAACAGATGTTGTGGAAAAGTATAGAAAAGGGGCGCTTGGCGCATTGCCGGATCCGGGACTGATAAACTCTTTGCTCAGCATTAAAGGGAATACAAAGGGGGATGATATTGATGTCAAATAAACTCCCTAAGATTTCTAATAAGCACAAAATCTGTATCATCTGTGAAGGGAATGAGGAATATGAATATCTTGAACGTCTGAAAGATTTGAAAGTATGGAATGATCAATATGATATTTTTTTGGTAAATGCAGGCGGCAATGGTAATATACCGGCGAGATATCAGGATCGTTTCCAGAACGGTGCGGATGAAGTTGTGCTTGTATTTTGTGACACTGAAAAGAAACCGTATGAGCAATATGAAGATATTAAACGCAAGATTAATGATTTTCATGGCATTGACAGTGCTGCAGATGAAGTGATTATGTTTGGGAATCCATGTACGATGCAGATTATATCTAAACATTGGACTGATAAAAATTTGAAATCACCTGCAAAATTAGTAAATGCGCCGTTGATTAAGGAATATACCGGGGTGGAGAACTATAAAGGACGAACAGATCAGATTCGTAGCGTTATGGAATATATTACCGCGGAAAATTATGTGAATATGAAGCAGAGGATGAATGGTTTGGAAATGGATGATGCTATTATCGGAAGCAGTAATTTTGGGAAATTTATAGAATTATTAGAAAGTGATGATAGCAAGTGGATAGAGGATATTAACAATAATATTTAAATTCAAATTAGAAAAAGGGATGAAAAAACCTCAATTTAAATCAAAGTGGAAATTGGGTAAGTGAAAATGCATAAGAGGCAGAAGCTCTTTCCTTTTGAAAATCTGTCAAATCACTAAAGAATGCGGGAGGCTTCGCCGATATACTATATAAAGAAAAAGCATTGTGTTCTTATGAGACGCATATTCAATAGAAGGAGGTTGGATCTATGAGTCAGTGTACCTGTTTTCATTCTGTGGGATATCAGCCGATCACCCCGTGGAAGGCTAAGATTAATTCTGCCCAGGTTGAGCAGATCAGGAAGAATTTTGCGGCTGTGAAACCTATGAATAAAGAACCGCTTGCACTTCCAAAGAGCGACTCGTCCCAAGCCCCTGCGAAGCCGTCCGGCGTGGTGGTCGAGTATGGGCCGGTAAGACCGTTCCATACAGGATATGCAAGGATAGATAATGCGATCACAGACGCCTTAAGGGGCAAGAGCCAGGAGTTGAAGGACGGCGTCTATGATATTATCCGGAGGGATTTCCTTCCGAATAACGTCCATGGAGTGGAAGAGGCGGACCGTCTGGCGCGGATCAGTCTGGGGGTTGAGAAGGCGGCATATCTCGCGGATCAGTTTATGGACGGGGGGACGAAGGGGGCCTTCATGGAGGCGATGCGTTCCATCGCCCGGATCGGCATGGAAGGGAAGAGGGTCGGTTCCTGTGAGATGAAGTATCAGGTAAAGGATGTGATTGGTCTGGACGGGAATGGATATGTGCACGAGGACAGCCGGGGAGAGATCCGGTATGCCATGGAGAAATACGATCCCGGGACCTATGCCGAGTATCAGAAGATGCTGAATGCTTCCGGGGAGGATACGGCGGAGTCGGCGTTATTTTCCCTGCATTGGGCGGTCGGGAATTTCGATCTGGTTGCCGCCGGCAGATCCGGGTATCAGCAGTATCAGGACGAGCAGTATGAGAAGCTTTATCAGGTAGAGCTTAACGGCACATTTTCCGGTTCGGATACCGGCAGTAAGGAGAAGTTCCTTGAATCCATCAAGGAGAAGCTTAAGGCGAACCGGGAACTGCAGATTCAGCTTTTCATGGATCAGATTGCGCAGATGACGAAAGCGCCTGACAGGTATCTGCTCGGCCGCAGGATGGTCCTGTCGGGGCGGGCGTGAGATCTGCAGGCACAGGAATCAGTGTTGTAAAGGAATGACAGGATGGGACAATACAGATTATTGATTATAGAAGACGATACGGACTTAAGAGAAGGGTTATCCTTCTCTTTTTCTGGTGACGGATATGCCGTAACAGAGGCGGGAACGAAGAGAGAGGGCTTACGTAAGATTGCCGAGGGCGGTTATGATATGATCCTTCTCGACTGCAATCTGCCGGACGGGACAGGGTTTGATCTTTGCAGGGAAGTGCGTGCCTTAAGCAATATTCCGATCATCATGCTGACCGCCCGGGATACGGAGCTGGACGAGATCAAGGCTCTGGAATTAGGGGTAAACGACTATGTAGCAAAGCCCTTTTCTCTTGGCGTATTAAAGGCGAGAATGAAGCGGATCCTTAAGGACAGATCGGAAACGGCGAAGATTGTCACAGGTCCCCTGGTCATAGATCCGGGGACGTGTAAGGTGTATAAGCGGGATGAGGAAATCCCTCTCAGCAAATCAGAGTACCGTCTGCTTCTGTATCTGGTGGAGAATAAGAACCACATCCTTTCCAGGGAGCAGATCCTGGAGAAGATATGGGACAGTGACGGAAGATACGTAGATCACAATACGGTAGCCGTAAATATCAGCAGGCTTCGGGCTAAAATCGAAGACGACGCATCAAGTCCCGTATGGATTAAGACGGTACACGGGATGGGGTATATCTGGAAAGAATAATTGTTACCTGTGCACTGAAAATGGATTTTAACCGTACAGGTGGAATAATTGCCTGAGGAATGAGGATATGTGGATTACAATAATATTGGCAGTGCTTTTATGCATGGCAGTCGGCTATGGAATTCATGAGAAGAGAAAAACCTACCGTATGATAGACAGCCTGCTTGATAAGGTATTAAGTCAGGAAATGATCGTATGGCGCGGCGGGGCATATTCGGATGTGGAGGAAGGGGAATATTCTGCCCTGACGGGTAAGATCATGCAGATACAGGAGGTGCTGATGAACCACACTAAGAGCGCCAGGAAGGAAAAGGAACAGGTGAAAAGCCTGGTGTCCAATATGTCTCATCAGCTGAAGACGCCCCTTGCGAATCTGTCGCTTTATGGGGAGATTCTCGGCAGGGAAGAGCTCACGCCGGCGCAAAGAGCCAGGTTCGCAGATAAGATGCACAGGCAGACTGAAAAACTGAACTGGATCGTGGAATCTCTGGCCAAGATGGTAAAACTGGAGCAGAATATCGACGGCTTTGAAGTAACGGATACGAAGATCCGGCAGACCATCTTAGACGCGGTGGATACCGTTTATGAAAAACTGGAGCAAAAAAAGATCCGTCTCACCATGGAACCCTTCGAGGACAGACTCTTATACCATAACCGGAAGTGGACGGCGGAGGTGTTTGTCAATCTGCTGGAAAATGCGGTCAAATACACAGAGCAAGGCGGCGCGGTCTCTATCCGCGTCCGCTCATATGAATTATATACGGAAATCCAGGTGACAGATAACGGGCGGGGAATCCGCCGGGAAGAACTGACAGATATTTTTAAGCGGTTTTACAGAAGTCCGGAAGTAGAGAATATGGAAGGTTCCGGAATCGGTCTGTACCTGTCCAATCTGATCCTGGAGAAGGAGAAAGGGTACATCACGGCAGTATCCCAATACGGAGAGGGCAGCTGCTTCTCCGTGTTCTTACAAAACTGTAAGAACTGATCGTCCGTTTGTAAAGAAACTGAAAGATACGGCAGTTATACTAAAATGTGTCTGAAGATTACAGGAATGAATTTTCAAACGCGCTCTGGTGCTCCATCCGGATGGAGTATTAGGACGTATCTCAAGGCAAAAGGAGTGATAACGGATGAGTATCTTGGAATTACAGAACGTAGCGAAGGTATACGGAAGAGCAGAGAACCAGGTGATTGCGTTGCGGGATATCAACCTGCAGGTAGAAGAAGGAGAATTTGCCGCCATAGTAGGCACCTCCGGATCCGGCAAGTCTACGCTGCTCAATCTGATCGGAGGCCTGGATTATCCGACGGAAGGAAAGATTTTCATAAGAAGCAGGGAGACAGGGTCTCTGTCAAGAAAGGAGCTTACTCTTTTCCGCAGAAGGAATATAGGCTTCGTGTTCCAGAACTACAGTCTGATGCCGGTGCTGAACGTGTACGACAACGTGGCTCTGCCGGTAACCTTTGACAGGGGAAGGCATATCAACCGGAAGTACATCGAAGAGCTGCTGCGGGAACTTGGCATCTGGGAGAAGCGTAAGAAATATCCCGGCGAATTATCCGGCGGCCAGCAGCAGAGGGTCGCCATCGCAAGGGCGCTGGTAAACAAACCGCAAGTGCTGCTCTGTGACGAACCAACGGGGAATCTTGATTCTGCCACAACGGTCGAGGTGATGGGATTATTGAAGGCAAGCTGCAGAAAGTATAAGCAGACGATACTCATGGTAACCCATAACGAGGCAATCGCACAGACCTGCGACAGGGTAATCCATATTGAAGACGGACAGATCGTCACGGGAAAGAGAAGATTTCCTGCAAAGGGCGGTGATGGCGTATGTTAAAGCTTGCATGGAAATATATGCGCTATTACAAGAGCCAGACCCTGGCAATCTTCATGAGTATCTTATTAACGGCGGCGCTGCTTTCCGGCATCAGCTCGCTCATGTACAGCAGTCAGAAAAACGATCTGGCAAACAGCAAGACCATTTACGGAGACTGGCATTATTATGTAGAAACAGATGCGAAGCAGCTTCAGGCAATTGAAAACGGAGAGCGCCTGGGGCGAAGCAGTCAGGATGGACAGCCGGGACAAAATGGAGAGACAAAGCAGGGACGGAAAACCAGACAGGGGAGACAAAGCGGCGGCGGATACCGGCTCAGGAGATATGGGAAATATGAGATCCGGGACGTAGTCTCAGAAGAATTTCCCATCTATTTTATCCATGCCGACGAGACCTACCGCCAGATGGCGCACAGAGACCTTCTTAAGGGGACGCTTCCTTCGAAGGAAGACGAGATTGCGGCGGACAGTTTTGTACTTGACAATCTGGGATTCTCCGGCAATCCCGGCGATTCCGTCCGGATCGGGGAACGCAACTTTGTTGTGACGGGAATTCTGAAAAGCCGGTGGGCGGCGGACTCCGGCGAGATGGAGATCTTCGTAAGCGGCGATTTCACAGGGAGAGGAAGCCAGACGTTCCTGTATCTTGGGTTCGACGAGGATGAGAAGTTATACCGGCAGCTGGACGCTTTCCTTGGAAAGTATAAGATATCTTCTGACGCCGTCCGGGGAAACGACGGGGTGATTCAGTATCTTGGCGGGGAAGAGCCGGCCGGTATCTTTGAAATCGTGAAATTCGGCCTGACGGAGGAGGAAGGGAACTTCACCTATATCGTACTGAAATTACAGAGTGACTATAATCTGGCTTACAACGGAATGATCTTCTTGCTGTGTCTGCTTGGCAGCTTTGTGGTATACAGTGTCTTCAGTATTTCGGTGGAGAAGAGAACCTCTGAGTATGGGATGCTTAAGACCCTGGGAATCAGCGGGGGACAGATCTGCGGGACACTGATTCTGGAGCTGTGGACATTGTTCCTTGTCGGATATCCTTTTGGATGCTTTCTGGGAAATGGCGTCTTAAGCCTTGTATATCAGAAATTTGCCGGCGTCTTTGGAGGGAAAGGCACAGGCATGGCGGAGAGAGGGCTGTCCGCAGCGGACCAGACGCTGGCAGAAGGAACGGATGCGATGCGCTTCTGTCTGTCCTGGGAAGCCATGCGGTTTGGTTTTGTATTTCTGCTGATCTCACTGGCGGCGGCAGCGCTGCTTGTGGTCCGTTCTCTGAGCGGCCGGTCCCTGAAAGAAGTGATGAGCGGGGATACTTCCTTCACAAGAAGAAGGAAGATATACGCCCTTCGTCCGGTCAATATGGCGGGAGTAGTGGTCCGGAAATTCATGTTCGCCAATAAAAAGAAAGTAGCCGGGATCCTGCTGTCCTTATCTGTCGGCGGCTGTATCTTCTTATGTACGACTTACATGGCGGAGAATCTGAAGGTTCATGCAGAGCTTTCGCTGAAATCAGACGACGGGCTTGGCTCTGAGTACCGCGTTTCCCTGAAATCCGGTTCGCTTTACGATACGATCCCGGAAGCGGCGGCGGATACGATCAGAAGTATGCCGGAGGCGAAGCAGGTATACGCCACAAGATTTACCTTTGGGGAAGTGTCGCATGTTGACGAACTGGAGTGGGATACGTATTTTGAGTACGAGAATGCGGATGATTATTTTATCCGCCGGTATGGGGGAATCTGTCTGCCGCAGGAGGACGGCACATACAGGATTAAATATGACGTATATGGCTATGATGATGAGATGATAGAACAGCTTGACGGTTTCACCCTGGAGGGAGCGGCTGACCCGGATGTTCTCAGATCCGGAAATAAAATCATTGCAGTCGCCCTTATGGACGGACAGGGGAATTACTATTTTTACGGCAAGAAACCGGGAGATACCATTACTCTGCGCGTCCCCCGGATGGACGCTTATACGGATGAACTGCTGAGATTCGAAAGCGGCGAAGAAAATTATATAGAAAAAGAATTCGAGATTGCGGCGATCGTAAGCCGTCCTCTGGCACGGGAAGAGGGATTCCTGCAGCAGGGCTTCTATAAAGATACCCTGATGACCAGCCTGATCATGACCAATGACCAGATGGAGGAGAACTTTGGGATCACCGATTACAGCTTTATCAACGCTTCGCCGGCAGAAGGGGCGGATACAGAAAAAGTAAGCAGTGAGATTCTTGAAGTGATCCGCGACGTTCCCAAAGCGGTACTGCAGGATTATACTGCCGCCATCCGGACACGGAAGAATTACTTAAGGCAGCAGCAGATCTTCTTTTCCAGCGTTGCGGCGATCCTTCTGGCGATCAGTCTGTTCCATATCGCAAACAGTATGAACCATACGATTCTTGCACGAAGGAGGGAATATGGAATTATCCGTGCAATGGGGATTACAGACAGCGGTTTTTATAAGATGATCTTACAGACAGGGATTCTGTATGGAGTTCTGGCAGATGTATGTATCTTCCTGCTCTACCAGTTTGTTTTCCGCAGAGTGATGGATTATTACATGGCACATGTACTACAGTTTCTGCATCTGACGGCAGATGTCCCGAATCAGGTCCTGCTGGGAATTATGGCGCTGAATGTGGCGATCGCGGTCCTGGCGGTCATGGCGCCGGCCAGGAAGCTGGTGAGGGGGAATATCATAAGTGAGATTACGCGGTAAAGCATTCGGCAGTTTTCTTTCGAAATTGTAAGATAACCGTAAGGAAGGACGATACTACACAAGCCGGTAATCTGATAAAGTAAAGCTGATACAGGAACATGAACGGTCAGTCGTTCCATCGACAAATTTACCGGCAGAAGGGAGAGACGTTATATGAAGGATTATATCCGTGTATGTGATGTGGAAAAATATTACGGCAACGCTTCGAATGTGACGAAAGCAATCGACCGTGTCAGCTTTACGGTAGCGCAGGGAGAGTTTGTAGGGATAATGGGGGCGTCAGGCTCCGGCAAGACGACCCTTCTTAACATGATGTCAACCATCGACCGCGTGACGGCGGGGCATATCTGGTACGGGGATACGGATATCGCAGAGATGAAGGAGAACGATCTTGCCGAATTCCGGAAGGAGAATCTGGGCTTCGTATTCCAGGACTATAATCTTCTGGATACTCTTACGATTGAAGAAAATATCATCCTTGCCATGACGCTTCGCAGGGAAGGAAAGAAGGGAATCCAGAGAAAATGTGACGAGATGCTGAGGCTTCTTGGTATTGCCGACATCCGCGGCAAGTTCCCGTATCAGGTATCCGGAGGGCAGAAGCAGCGGTGTGCCTGCGCGCGGGCGCTGGTGAACCATCCGCGGCTGATTCTGGCAGACGAACCCACCGGCGCGCTGGATTCCAGGTCTGCACAGACCCTGCTTGAGACATTTACAGGCATGAACCAGAAGATGCAGGCGACGATCCTGATGGTGACCCATGATGCATTTTCCGCCAGCTATTGCGGACGGATCCTGTTTTTGAAGGACGGGCGGATATTCCATGAGCTGGTGCGCGGCTCAAAGAAAAGACGGGATTTCCTGAATGAGATCCTGGATGTACTTGCCCTGACGGGAGGTGAAGTCAGTGATGCTGGGTAAACTTGCTTATCGTAATATGCGGCGTTCTGCCAGAGATTATCTGGTGTATTTTCTTACGATGACGGTTGTGACGGCGCTGATGTTTGCCTTCAACAGCCTGATATTTACCAAAGAGATTGAAGAACTGTTCGATATGGCGGGGCTTATGATGGCCCTGGTGGGGCTTGCGACATTTTTCATCGTGCTGATCGTGGCGTGGCTGATCAATTATATGGTCCGGTTCATGCTTGAGAAACGGAGTCAGGAATTCGGGATCTATCTTCTGATCGGCATGAAGAAGAAGGAGATTGCCCGTCTGTATATCCGGGAGAATGCCCTGCTTGGAATCGGGGCGTTCCTTATGGGGATGGTCCTTGGCGTCTTCTTACAGCAGGTGATCCTGGCGGTACTCTACAGCATGATCCAGATCAGATACAATATCCATATGGAGTTCAACGCATCCTGTATCCTGATGACGGCGGGGTGCTTCTGGGGATGTTATGTTCTGGCGCTTCTTCGAAGCGGCAGGCGGTTCCGGAAGATGAATATACACGACCTGATGGAAGCACAGAAGAAGAATGAGGAGATCAAAGAGTCTCACGAGCAGCTGAAGAAATGGCTTTTCCCGGTTTCTCTTCTGTTTCTTGGTGCGTTTGCAATGTTCATCTTCCTTGGCGGTATTCAGGGTATGGGAAGCGTCCTGTTCTTCCTGGTGGGGCTGGTTCTGGTGATCTATCTCTTCTATATCGGCCTGTCCTCTTTTATTGTCTGTTATGTGAGAAGAGGGGGAAATGGAATCTACCGCGGGCAGAATCTTTTCCTGCTCCGGCAGTTTTCCTCGAAGCTTAAGACCATGAGCTTTACCATGGGGACGCTGACGGCGCTGTTTACCGTCGCCTTTCTTGGATGCACGGTTGCGCTGATGTTCAGTGATTATCAGAATAAGCTTCTTGAGACGAAATTTCCTTTTGATGTGCAGGTATACAGCGGCGATGTAAAGGATGATTTTGCGGATGAGATGGCAGTGATCGAAGAGTCTGCGAAGGTATTGGATGCATTTTCCTATCATATCTATGCAGATATTCCGGAGTCCGGGCGGGCGGATCAGGTGAATGTGTGGCTTCTTACGCATCTGAAGGTTTTTGGAGATATGTACCGGAATCAGGACGGAAGCCCCGATCTTAAGAAGATTGAAAAGGATTCTGCCGACGGCGGTTTTTACTGCAGGTATGATACTTATATGAAGCTGTCGGATTATAACCATCTCAGGGAAATGCTTGGGTATAAGGCAGTTTTGCTGAAAGAGGGAGAATATCTCATCCATATCAAGGAGCGGATCCGCGAAGAGACGGGGACGCTTCATGAGGATATCCTTATAGAAGGGGATGAAGGAGCGCTTGATTTTGCAGGTTATTATTCGGAGCCCTTTTCCCAGGACGGACATAACGGCGGGGATTATGTGATTGTTGTTCCGGATTCGGCTGTGGCGGCGCTTACGCCTTACTATTCGGAGCTGGCTGTGGATATAGAAGGGACGGCGCCGTTGAACCTGGGGAAGAGGCTTGATGAACTGACGGAGCCGGAGGATTGGGAAGAAGAGGAAGATAACAGCGTTGCAGGACATAAGTGGATGGCAGGGAACAGCTGCTGCGGTTCGGATACGATCATAGTGATGTCGGTCACGAATATGGTGAGGGACAATCTGATCCCGGAGGCGAAGTATATGCTGTCTGCGCTGATCTTTCCGTGCTTTTATATCGGACTGGTATTCCTGTGTGTGGCGCTGACCGTTCTGTCCGTCCATCAGCTCAGTGATTCCGCCCGGTATAAGTTCCGCTATGCGGTCCTTGGGAAGCTTGGGATGAACAGGCGGGAGATTGGCAGGGTTATCTTAAAGCAGCTTGCCGCGTATTATCTGTGTCCGGTGTTCCTTGCATGTGTAATCGGCGGCAGTGTGTCTGTGTTCATGAGCGGGAAATTCATCTTCTATACGGGGATCCATACGGCGGTGATCAATTACTTCGGATTGTCGTTTCTGCTGTTTTTTGGAATCTATGTGTTATATTTTATCACGACCTATGTGAGTTTTAAGAGAAATGTGGAAGTGAATGAACGGCACTGGTGATAAGTTTTAAGAAAAGATTAATTTTTGACTAAATGTGCATATGGGATTGAAAAAGAAAGGAGGGGAATGTTATAATCAGAAAGGAATTGTATTAAAAAGAAAGAGTGAACAGCATGAGAAGACGAAAGAAAAACAATATGACTATGTACATTGTCGGCGGAAGTATTATTCTGATTATATTAATATATATATTAATAGCCGCTTACTTTTCCCGTCATTTTTTTATGAATACAAAGATCAATGGGAATGACTTCTCTTTAAAGAGCGTATCGGAAGCGGAGCAGTTCTTTAAAGACCAGGTGTCAGAATATTCCCTGGCAATCGTTGACATTAATGGAGGGAAAGAGACCATCAGCAGCAGCGATATCCTTCTGACCTATAAGGAGAATGATGAGATTGAAGGCGTTCTTAAGAAACAGGGTGCATTCCTGTGGCCGAAGTCGTTTTTCGGAGATAATTCGGCGGAGGTCTCCTTTGATATGTCCTTTGACGATACGAAGCTTCAGGAGAAGATCAACGCTCTTGCGATTATACAGGCAGGGCAGACTCCTTCGCAGTCTGCGGCTCCGGCGTTTGACGGCAGTCAGTTCGTCATAACTCCGGAAGTCTATGGAGTCACCGCGACGCCGGAGACGATGAAGGAGAAGGTTACGTCGGCTATTCTGCAGCTTTTGCCGGAGATGAACCTGGCCGAGCAGGGGTTCTATGAGACTCCGCGTTTTTCTTCTGAGTCTTTGGAGGTACAGCAGGCGTGCGAGAAGATGAACGGATATTGTAAGGCAAGTATTACATATAATATGGACGTTCCGGTGGTGATCGACGGGACGACTATTTCTACATGGCTGTCGGTAGACGGCGATATGAACGTAGTTCTGGATGAGAATGCCATAAGAGCGTGGCTGGAGCAGTTTGGGAACCAGTATGATACGGTGGGAACGACCCGGACGTTGACTACGCCAACGGGGAAGAGTACGTCTGTGACAGGCGGAACCTACGGCTGGTCGATCAATGAAGATGCAGAATTTGAAGCGATTCGGAATGCGCTGAATAACCAGGAAGTGATTGCCAGAGAGCCGACTTATTATAACAGCGGAGTCGCGGCTTCACATACCATGCCGGACTGGGGAAGTACGTATGCGGAGGTTGATCTGAGCGCCCAGCATATGTGGTATATCGTCAACGGCGCGGTAGCGATGGAGTCGGATGTTGTGACCGGAGTGCCTGTTCCTGCACGGGCTACGCCGGAGGGAGTGTACACGATTCTTGAGAAGAAGCTGGATAAGGTGCTGGTCGGAGAGAAAGACGCTAACGGTAAGCCGGAATATGAGACGCCGGTCGATTACTGGATGCGTATTACCTGGCAGGGCGTCGGCTTCCATGACGCCAAGTGGCAGAGCGCCTTTGGCGGCAGCCGCTATAAGAATGGTTATGGATCGCACGGATGTGTGAATATGCCGGTAAGCAAGGCGGCAGAATTGTATAACATGATAGAGGTGGGAACACCGGTTGTTGTTCATTTTTGATCTATTAGTACTGTATTAAGGATAAGAAAAGGGGTTGTTTTGCAACAACCTCTTTTTTTCGTTAAAAGGATGCAACCGCCTAACCCAGGTATGTGTATATTAGAGTATAAGGAAATATTCAAGAGCCAAAAGATTGCAGTACGCGGCAGGGCAGGCTTATTTTACAGCGGAATCACGGACGCTGGAGGAAGAAGGTGATGGTATGAGGGAGCAGGAACTTCTTGACAGGATGAAAGAAGGAGAAGAGGCGGCGCTTCAGGAATTGATCGGCATATACGAATCTTATCTGCATAAGGTGATTGCAAATGTGGCCGGACAGGCCATGACAAGGGAGGATATCCGGGAGATTGCCAATGACGTGTTCTACAATGTATGGCGGCATGTGGATTCGATCGATCCGGACAAGGGCAGCCTTCGGGCGTATCTTACTGCGGCGGCAAGAAACCAGGCGAAGAACAAGTTGCGGGAGCTTAAGAAGAATCCTGCCGCCGTACCCATCCAGGATGAGGATTATATAGAGATTACGGATTTCTGCCAGGGACTTGAGAGGGAGGAGAGGGCCGGGCTTCTTAAAGAATCGCTGGAGTGTCTGAAACGTGACGAGAGGGAAATCATGATTCGTTACTATTTCCTGTATGAGACGACAGAGATCATCTCGAAGTCGATGGGAATCCGGAGGAATACGGTGAAATCCAAGCTGAAACGAGGCAGGGAAAAGCTGAAGGTACATTTGCAGGAAAGGGGGATCTGTCAATGAAGAAGAGAATAACAGACCTGTTTGACGATATCCCGGCGGAACTGCTGGATGATATCGGGACAGGAGAGACGAAGGTCAGAGGCTATAAGCAGATTGCCGCGTCCATCCTTGTGGGAGTGATCTGTCTGCTTGCAGGCGCGGCAGTGTATGCGGCGTCAAGGTATCCGGAGCAGTTTCAACGGTTCTTTTATGGAGGCAGGGAGGGTATCTGGAGCGGATTGCTGCTGAATGAATCCTATGAAACGGAAAATGACGATTACCGCCTGCGGATAGAGGATATGCTGGTAGACGGAGATGTGAAGGTCATACTGATCTCGGTCGAGGCGTTGAATGAACGAAGCCGGGAGGAGCTTATGAAGAGTGATTCGACGCCAAGTATAAGTTTCCCGTCAAGCGGCGGCGGAACGGTCAGTCTGTACGGCCGGGAAGAGGGAAAGAAATATTATTTTGCGGAATATACGATAAGAGGAAGAACCTGTCAGGTCTTATACGGGGAAGGCATACCTGGAATCCCGGACAGGGAATGGCTTGAAGAACATGGGGATGAGACGCTGACGCTCTCAGTCCGGATCCGAAACAGCAATAAGAAGGTGGTTACAGTGCGGCCGGACAGGAATGAATTCCCGGAAGGGATACAGTTCCGGAAGATAGAGATCCGGCGGATGGGAATAAAGTTGAAAGGGTATTCGGTTGAAAGAACAACCGGGACAGACGGTGAAGAGCCGGCAGAGTATTTTTATCCCACAGTGACGGCTGTCATGAAAGACGGCAGAAAGATCAGACTGCTGGAAGGAAATATGGGGTATGAAGGAGATCCGGTGGATGCGCGCTGGGCGATAGGAGGAGGCTCTCAGAGTTCCAGTAAGAGGCCCGGGAGAAAGAACTGCCGGGTGGAACGTATGGATGAGTTCCGAAGAATCTTTGATGTGGATGAAATCGAGAGCGTGATTGTGAATGATGTGGAATACAAGCTTAAGTAATTACCCCGCAGCTTGCTGCGGGGTGGTCCAGGATGTTTTTCGCAAAGCACAGGCTCGTCTTCGATCATGCCGGCCTTATATTTCGTAGATATCTCCCTGGCGGCCGGATTTGAGTTATTTTAACGAATCGTAATCAATCTTCCTGTCTTTGTAATAGTATTCCCGGTCATGCTCACCGATTTCTCGAAGGATCCGGCATGGGTTCCCGACTGCCAGTACGTTGGCCGGCAGGTCTTTGGTAACGATGCTTCCGGCTCCGACTACCGTATGATCGCCGATTGTGATTCCGGGCAGTATCACTGCTCCGGCTCCGATCCAGCAGTTCTTGCCGATGTGCACGGGCATGTTGTATTGGTAGTGCCAGGTGTCGCGCAATTCGGGGAGAAGAGGGTGACCTGCGGTGGCGATGGTCACGTTTGGGGCGAACATGGTATGATCGCCTACATAGATGTGCGTATCATCGACCAGCGTCAGATTGAAATTCGCATAGACGCCCTCCCCGAAGTGGACGAAGGCTCCGCTCTGGTTGGCGTGAAGGGGAGGCTCGATGTAGCAGTCCCTGCCTATCTCTGCGAACATCTCCTTTAATAAGGCCTGGCGTCTTTCCCCTTCTGACGGCCGTGAATTGTTAAAATCATAAAGCAGCTCAAGCCTTCTGATCTGTTCTGTCATGATCTCGTCGTCTCCCGGAAGGTAGAGCTCTCCGGTGTGCATTCTTTCCTTCATTGTACTCATATCCGATTCCTCCTCATGGAATTGTTTTTATCAGTTTACACTATATTCCAATTGAATTCTACACATTTTTCATACATATTTTTGACTGGCCAGAAGCTTGTTATTGAGGATTCCCTGTGATAGAATTCTTGTTAAGGAAATGATAGGATTCCTGATAACAGAAAATTTCAAGGCAGGAGTAAAGAGTCATGAAGCATGAGAACAGTAACTATGAGATCTATTTCTTCGATCTGGACGGGACATTGACGGATTCTTCGCTGGGTATTACGAATTCGGTCATGTATGCGCTTGGAAAGTATGGAATTGAAGAGACAGACCGCAAGAAGCTCTATCCGTTTATCGGACCGCCGCTCAAAGCATCCTTCGAGAGATTCTATGGATTTTCAGGGGAGCAGTGTGAGGAAGCCATCCGTTACTATAGGGAATATTACCGGGAGAAAGGGATCTTTGAGAACCGGGTATATGAGGGAATAGAGGCCGTGTTACAGGAGCTTAAGAATCAGGGCAGGAGACTGGTTGTGGCAACTTCCAAGCCGGAACCCTTTGCACGGCAGATTATTGACCATTTTCATCTTTAAGGTTTTCAAAAGTTTAAAATAATTCGGTTTTTACTTGACAAAGAGAATAGATATTGTTATGATTAAAAAACAGAACGCACTCTGTTTTTTATAATTGAAAGAAAGAGGTGCATTATGCAGAGAGTTTATTCGTTGATTGTTGATAATACGACAGGTGTCTTAAGCCGCATATCCGGGCTTTTCAGCAGACGCGGGTACAGTATTGACAGTATCACTGCCGGAGTGACGGCAGATCCGAGATTTACGCGGATTACCATTGTTGCGTCGGGGGACGAGCTGATACTGGCGCAGATTGAGAAGCAGGTAAGGAAACTGGAAGACGTAATAGAAATTAAGGTGTTGAAGCCAGAGGAGTCCGTGTACCGCGAGCTGATTATGATCAAGGTACGGGCCGATAAGACGGAGCGTTCAGAGATTATCTCTGTGGCGGATATCTTCCGCGCCAAGATTGTGGACGTGGAGAATGAGTCCCTGATGATTGAGCTGACCGGGAATCAGTCGAAGCTGGAGGCGTTTTTGAATCTGCTGGACGGGTATGAGATCCTGGAACTTGCCAGGACCGGGATTACCGGTCTGGCCCGCGGGAGCAAGGATGTTACATATATTGACTAATGTTCATTTATTCGCAGCGATATCAGGATAACAGCCGGACGGAGTATATGATTGCAGGAACAGTTCGCACTGGAGGCAGGAATCTGCGCAGAGTATTCTGTG
Organism: uncultured Dorea sp.; assembly: GCA_947063855.1. Classification (GTDB taxonomy): domain Bacteria; phylum Bacillota; class Clostridia; order Lachnospirales; family Lachnospiraceae; genus Sporofaciens. The sequence continues at coordinate 39,950 of CAMSTW010000010.1, read as the reverse complement.
TATGGATGGGGCTGTAAAACGGAGAACAGACGGTAACATCTGTTTTCTGTTTCACAATATTAATTTACATAATTTCAATTTATTTAAATGTAGGAGGAATGCTAAGATGGCAAAGATTTATTACCAGGAAGATTGTAATTTATCATTACTGGAAGGAAAGACAATCGCAGTGATCGGTTACGGAAGCCAGGGACATGCGCACGCCCTGAATGCGAAGGAGTCCGGGTGTAACGTAATCATCGGTCTTTACGAGGGCAGCAAGTCCTGGGCGAAGGCTGAGGCGCAGGGATTCGAGGTTTACACAGCGGCCGAGGCTGCAAAGAAGGCTGATATCATCATGATTCTGATCAATGATGAGTTACAGGCTGCTATGTATCAGAAGGATATCGCCCCGAATCTTGAGGAAGGCAATATGCTGATGTTCGCGCATGGTTTTGCAATCCATTTCGGACAGATCGTTCCTCCGGCAGGCGTGGATGTAACGATGATTGCGCCTAAGGGACCGGGACATACGGTAAGAAGTGAGTATCAGGCAGGTAAGGGTGTTCCCTGTCTTGTAGCTGTAGAGCAGGATGCTTCCGGCAAGGCTCTTGACAAGGCGCTGGCATACGCTCTGGCAATCGGCGGGGCAAGAGCTGGCGTTCTTGAGACGGATTTCCGTACAGAGACGGAGACAGACCTTTTCGGCGAGCAGGCGGTTCTGTGCGGCGGCGTATGCGCACTGATGCAGGCCGGCTTCGAGACACTTGTAGAGGCAGGATATGATCCGAGAAACGCTTACTTTGAGTGTATCCACGAGATGAAGCTGATCGTAGACCTGATCTACCAGTCCGGTTTCGCGGGAATGAGATATTCTATCTCCAATACGGCCGAGTACGGCGATTATATTACCGGGCCGAAGATCATCACAGAGGATACGAAGAAGGCTATGAAGAAGATCCTGTCCGACATCCAGGACGGAAGCTTTGCGAAGGAGTGGCTGACAGAGAATAAGGTCGGCGCACCGCACTTCCGCGCTATGAGAAGGAACGCTGCAGAGCATGAGTGCGAGAAGATCGGCGAGGAGCTTCGTAAGCTGTACAGCTGGAGTGATGAAGACAAGCTGGTGAATAACTAAGATTACGTGTGACGCACATCCCGGATTGGGATGTGCGTTTTTGGATGTGCGGGAATTGTTCTGAACAATTCAGGTATCTGGCAGACAAAATTTTTATTTTAACATTAAGTATGTTTAAATGAGTCCGATATATAGATATGCAGACACATTTATGAGGTATGATACCCGGAAGACTGTCTAAAAACTCATTCCCTGCATTCCCTGCAAAGTGGGACGCACATCTTGCGGAAAGCAGTTTTAAGGCAGTCTTCCGGATGCAGGAAAGGAGTGGGTGAATATATGGATATTGCTGCATTATCAACGGCCATGTCTATGGAGAAGCTGCAGGTGAACGTCGGATATGCCATGATGGCCAAGGTCATGGACACGATGGAGATGTCTACTGAGGCGATGGCAGAGATGCTGGAATCGGCGGCGCAGATCTCGGGAGGCGCATCGATACCGGGACTGGGAGAGAATATTGATATTCTGGTCTGATCTGTATGAAAGATGAGGAGCAGATCCGGGGATTATGATCATAATGCCGGGAACTGCTCCTTATTTTATGCATATTGCAGGATGTGCCGTCTGTTTGGAAGTCCCGGTTACAACCCGCACCTTTATAGGATAAAAGCTTTAGCACGAAAAATGTAGAAAATTGCGAATGATTTTACTATTTTCCGACAGCAAAATCCTGTACAATAGAGACAGGACTATAAAGGGGGATAAGGGGACATGCGGAAGAAGGAATTATCATTTTGTATCGGGATTCATCATATAGCAACATTTATCGGTATATTAGAAGGCATATATTATCTTCTGGCAGGGAGACGGCAGTTCTGGAAGAACTGTGTGATATTCTGTATGACGGCTTTTCAGTCATTTGCAGGGATGAAGATTATCGCAGATCTGAGAAGAGGAAGATCAAGGTTGAACGATAGTTTTATGCGTTTCCGGAGGCTGGGATGCGGCAGAAGGCAGGAGCAGGGAATCTTATGGGGGCTGGTCGTACTGTCCACCTTGTTTAAGACAGTGCCGGTACATATGTTCTCCTGCGAATGGCATGCATAATCCGAGCGTATACCGCATAGATTACTATAAATTCTATGAATGGCGTTTCTATGAGAGAGAAAAGACAGAATCAGAGACAGGATGAAGAAAGTCATTCTTTCAGAAATAAGATTGCGGAATTATCAGAGCTTCCCAAGGACGTGGCTCTTGGCATGCCTGTGCTGACCGTTACCGGCCAGATGGAGTTGTGCCTGGAGAACTACCGGGGGATCATTGAATATACGGATTCGCTGGTGCGCGTCCAGACGAAGACAGGGCAGATTCGTATTACGGGCCAGCGGCTTCTGGTTGTATACTACACCAATGATGAGATGAAAGTGAACGGGCACATTAAGTCCATTGAGTATCAGCATTAGGAGGAGGTACAATATTGCTGTTAAAGATCATCCGATATGTTAGAGGATATATCCGTATCCGGATTGCAGGATATTCAGCGGAGAGATTCTTGAATGCATGCAGTCACAGGGGAATCATATTGTGGGGGCTCGAACCGGCAGGCCGGGCTTATGAGACGAATATCTCAATTGAAGGCTTCCGAAAGTTAAAACCGATTATCAGGAAGACGGGAACAAAAGTGAGTATTGTAGAGCGGTCCGGTCTTCCTTTTTTTTTACATAAATATCGTAAACGCAAGATGTTTTTCGGGGGTGCATTCGTATTCCTTGCACTGGTTTTTGTGATGTCCAGATATATCTGGAATATTGATATCACGGGCAATCAGACGTACACGGACGATACGCTGCTTAAGTTTCTTGAGACTCGTGAGGTAAGAAACGGAATGCAGGTTAAGGAGGTGGACTGCGCAAGAATCGTGAAGGATATCCGTAAGGAATATGATGATATCATCTGGGTGTCGGCATCCATCAGAGGGACACGTCTCATCATACAGGTGAAGGAGAATGAAGATACGATTCCGGATGCGGATGACGCGGCGCTGCAGGGGGATGACAGGGAGGAGGCAGGAACAGATGTCTATGGCAATGCAGGCGAAGCGCAGGCAGGAGAAGACGGGACCGGACAGGAAGAGCAGATGGCAGACCGGCAGGGACAGGCGACAGATATTGTGGCCGACAGGGACTGTGTCATCACAAAGCTGGTTCCCCGCAGCGGAATACCCATGGTCAGTGAAGGCGCCGAAGTGAAGGCAGGAGACATTCTGGTATCCGGCCATGTTCCGGTGGTGGATGACGCGGGAACGGTCGTCGCCTATCAGAACCATGTATCCGATGCGGATATCCAGGGCAGGACGGTGATGGAATATCAGGACGGGATGGAGACGGCGTATGAGAAGAAAGAATATATTTACAGGAAAAAGGAGCAATCTTCTCTGGAAAAAGTGGAATACTTTTTAAAAATAGGAGATTATGATATAAGGCTTGGAAGCATAGAGAACCGGTATGATTCATGGGAAATGCATGCTTTTGAGAAGCAGCTGTGCATCGGAGCAAACTTCTATCTGCCGGTATTTTACGGGAAAAGAACGGCAAAGCCATATGATTCTGAGGGCATAAAATATACGAAAACAGAGATCCGGCAGCGATTAAGCGGAAATTTTCAGCGTTATTGTAAAGATTTGGAGAAAAAAGGGGTAGAAATTATTGAGAATGATGTTAAAATATACACAGGGTCCCAAAAAGCCGAGGCAAGGGGAAGACTCACCGTGCTGATGCCGGTCGGCACACAGGCGGCATCCGGGATGCCGGAGATCGGGGCGGCTAAGGAGCAGGAGGAGACAAGCGAATAGACACGGGAATCTGCGTACCGTAAGATTGGGCGGCTAAGGGACAGGATGAGACAGGTGCAGAAGAACAAGATGAGACAGGAGAATAACGGATGGGATTAATGGAAGCAGTCATGGATATACCAGCTGAACATGAGAGCAACGTGTTCGGCCAGTTTGATGCTTATGCGAAGAAGATAGAGCGCACGCTCCATGTGACGCTGATTGCCAGGGGAGAGAGCATGAAGATCATGGGGGAAGCGGTGAATGTTGAGAAGGCGAAGAAGGTCTTAGGGCAGTTGGTGGAACTGTCCCGGAGGGGTAATACGATCCAGGAGCAGAATGTGGATTACACCCTTGCGCTGGTGATGGAGGACAGTGAGGGAAGTGTACTTGAGATTGATTCGGATATCATCTGCCATACGCTGCAGGGGAAGCCGATCAAGCCCAAGACCATCGGTCAGAAGAAGTATGTAGATGCCATGCGGAGGAAGATGATTGTATTTGGGTTAGGGCCTGCCGGAACCGGCAAGACCTATCTCGCCATGGCCATGGCGATTACAGCCTTCCGCAATAACGAGGTGGGACGTATCATCCTGACGCGCCCGGCCATAGAAGCGGGGGAGAAGCTGGGGTTCCTTCCGGGAGACCTGCAGAGTAAGATCGATCCGTATCTTCGTCCGTTATATGACGCATTGTATCAGATTATGGGAGCAGAGAGTTTTCTGAAGAACTCCGAGAAAGGGCTGATTGAAGTGGCGCCTTTGGCGTATATGCGGGGGAGGACCCTGGATAATGCTTTCATCATACTGGACGAAGCGCAGAATACGACGCCCGCGCAGATGAAGATGTTTCTGACCAGAATCGGTTTTGGTTCCAAGGTGGCCGTTACCGGTGATGTCACCCAGAAGGATCTGGCGCCCGGACAGGTGTCGGGTCTGGATATCGCGGTCTCTGTCCTGAAGAATATAGATGATATCGCAATCTGTAACCTGACCAGTAAGGATGTTGTACGGCATCCATTGGTCCAGAAGATTGTCAAGGCGTATGAAGAGTATGAGAACCGCGGCAGAGGCAGGAACAAGGAAGACGGCAGGAAGAACAGAAGGAGAAGGCCATGACATTATATTTTGAAGAAGAAGGGGAGTATACGCTCCCGCTTAAGTGCCGTGAACAGGCAGAAGGAGTCATAGAGGCGGCGCTTGATATCCTTGGCTGTCCTTATGAGGCCGAGGTAAGTCTTCTGCTTACGATGAATGAACAGATTCAGGAGATGAATACGGAATTTCGCGGGATTGAGCGGCCAACGGACGTGTTATCTTTCCCGATGGCAGAATATCCCGGGCCGGGGGAATTCGGGTTCCTTGAAGAGAGGGAGGACTGCTTTAATCCCGAGACGGGAGAGCTGTCTCTGGGCGACATTGTCATTTCCAAGGAGATGGTGGCGGCACAGGCGCGGGAGTACGGACATTCCATCCTGCGGGAGTATGCGTTCTTAATTGTACATTCCATCCTGCATCTGACGGGGTTCGACCATATGGAAGAGGAAGAGCGTAAGAGGATGGAAGCGAAGCAGGAAGAGATTATGAATTGCTTAAATATTTTACGATAAGAGGTAACCATGCATGGCTGAAAGACGAAAACGAAAAGAGAAGAATTTCCTGATCCAGGGATCGATTCTGGCAATCGCCGGGGTGATTACGAAGATCATCGGAGCAGTTTACAGAATTCCTCTTATGAATATTGTGGGAACGGAAGGAATGGGGTATTACAATGTAGCGTTTTCCATCTATACGATTGCGCTGATGCTTACCTCTTACAGCCTTCCCCTTGCCGTGTCCAAACAGGTTTCTGCGAGAGTGGCTGTCGGGCAGTACCGGAATGCCTATAAGGTCTTCCGCTGTGCCATGACGATTGCCGTGGCTGCAAGCGGCGTGACGTCGCTTGTCATATTCTTTGGCGCGGAGTTTATCGCAGGCACACTTATGGCGATGGATATGAGCGTCTACGCTCTTCGCGTACTTGCGCCCTGTATTTTTGTGGTGGCGCTTCTGGGTGTGATCCGGGGATTCTTCCAGGGGAATGGTTCCATGATGCCGACTGCATTTTCACAGATCTTAGAACAGATTGTGAATGCGGCCGCGTCCGTTGCAGGTGCGTATGTACTTCTGAAGATGGGAACGGAGGTTGCCAGGACAAGGGGCGACGATTCGTATGGCGCGGCGTATGCGGCGGCCGGAGGAACCATCGGGACGATTGCAGGCGCTTTTGTCGCCCTGCTTTTTGCGGTGATGATCTTCTTTGCCTATAGACGCCTGTTCAGGCGTAAGATGTGGCGCGACAGGAGCAGGAAGAAAGAGAGCTACAAGAGAATCTACCGGATACTTTTCATGACGATCGCGCCGGTCATACTGAGTGCGACCGTTTATAATATCAGTGATTTCCTGGATACGGCGATATTCAGTAACACCATGGCCGCCCAGGGATTAAAGAAGACGGAGTATGCAAGCCTGCTGGGAATACTGGGAAGCCAGTATAATACGCTGATCAATGTACCTCTGGCCGTGGCCAGCGCGCTGGGGGCGTCGCTGATTCCAAGTCTTGTGACGACGGTAAAGACCGGAAGCAGGAAACAGGTACATATGAAGATTCATACGGCGATCCGGTTCAATATGCTGATCGCGATTCCGTGCGCCGTAGGTTTCCTGATTCTTGCAAGACCGATCATGGATCTGTTGTTCTACAGGCAGGACAACAGTACGGCGGCGCTGATGCTTCAGATCGGAGCCATATCCATTGTGCTGTTTTGTTCTTCCACGGTGATTACCTCCATACTCCAGGGACTGGACGATATGATGGCTCCGGTAAAGAACGCGGTTATCTCACTGGTTATCTATATCATCGCGCTGTTTATCATGCTGGTCGCATTCAAATGGAATATATACGCGGTTGTGGTAGGAAGGATTGTCTTCTCGGGATCTATGTGTATCCTGAATTACCGGGCGCTTAAGGCGCGTATCGGGTATGTGCAGGAGTGGAAGCGTACGTTTGTGATTCCGGTGATGGCGGCGGGGATCATGGGTGCAGTCACGGTGCTTGTCCATCTTTTGTTCGAATTATTCGCGGGAGAGAAGATAGCGACGGTTGTGGCCATCCTGGCGGCTGTGGCGGCGTATGGAGTGGTGCTGGTGCTTCTTGGCGGAGTGACCGAGGATGAGATTGCAGGTATGCCCAAGGGTTCGGCAATCTTACGGGTATGTTATAAGCTGCATCTCTTCAAAGGCTGATATTTTGCCCGAAGGTGTATAAATGATAGAAAAAGTGCCGATACTGTACTAAAAAAGGAGATGTCCTTATGAGAACGAAGTATAGTATCGGTTTTTTTGCGGTTATGATTATAGCTCTGACTCTGGTTACCGGCGCATACCAGTTGAGTTACCGGCAGGCGAAGGAACGCTCGGAGATGAAGGTGGCCGAAGAAACGAAGCCCCAGGAGCCGGTGGTAACGGCGCAGGAACCGGCCACAGTTGCGGCGGACGGTCAGGCGCTTAAGGAGGACTGTTATTATCTGATGGAAGTGAACGGGTATGTAGTCGTATATCTGAGTGATAAGAAGACGCCGTATGAATATACAGATATCAAGTGCGACGGTCTTCCTTCCGAGATGCAGGAGGAGATCCGGAATGGGAAATATATGGAGGATGCGAAGACGTTATATGGATTCCTGGAAAACTACTCCAGTTAACCAGTATAACCCATGGGTTATACTGGACTTCCATAAAAAGATAGTGTAAGATATAAGGAAATGAATTTTCAGACACGTGTTGGCCGTTATCCGGCCAGAGTGCTGGTTTCATTTCAGAAGATCAGGTTTGGAAGGTCAGGTTTCTGACCGGATAGAACGCAGAAGCAGACTGTCTCAAGACTTCGCAGTTGGTCAGGCAGTCTGCCGGTATGGAAAACATAAGATGAGAGATACAGGAAGAGCGTTTCAGGAGGATAAAAGATATGGATGAGCAGAAGATTGCAAGAATCAATGAGTTATATCATAAATCAAAAGCAGAAGGGCTTACGGAAGATGAGAAGAAGGAGCAGCAGATCTTAAGGAGAGAGTATATAGACGCGTTCCGGCAGAATCTTAGAGTCCAGCTGGATCAGATCTCGATTCAGGAGGCAGACGGAAGCATCACGAACCTGGGGGAGAAATTTGGAAACAAAAAGGGAAATTAGACGTAAGATCAGGCAGATAAGACGGGAACTGGATGAAGATGTGCGAAGCAGGCTCAGTGAGGCGATTCAAGCTTCGGTGACCGCTCATCCCTGGTTCTTGCAGGCGGAGGAGATCTATACATATGTCGATTACAACGGGGAAGCAGGGACACATAAGATTATAGAAACCGCAATTTGGATGGGAAAGAGTGTGTGGGTTCCGAAGGTGACGGGAGATACCATGCATTTTTATTGTATCGGGAGTCTGGATGAGCTGAGGCCGGGAGCGTACGGGATACCGGAACCGGCGGGAAAGGGTCCGGCAGACGGAAGCATTCTGGAACCGGGCAGGAATGGACTGTCGGATCGCGGCATTCTGGAACCGGGGGAAAAGAGTCTGCCGGATGGTCACATTCCGAAAGCGGGCAAAGCATGTATCAAGGACAAGCTTATGGTGATGCCGGGAGTGGCATTTGACAGGCAATGTCACAGAGTCGGTTACGGCGGCGGATATTATGACAGATATCTGTCAGCGCATCAGACAGACCTTCCGAAGTTTCGGATCATGGCGCTGGCTTTTGAATTCCAGATCTTGCCGGAGGTTCCGCATGAGGAACATGATATGACGCCGGAGATTGTGGTTACGGAGAAACGAATACTCAGAAAGGATGAGAAGAATATGCAGACAGGATTACCAAAGGATCCGATGCTTTTGCTGAGTGTTGTCAACATGAAGCTTCGGGATTATTATTCTGCGCTTGACATAATGTGTGAAGATATGGGCGCGGACAAGGATGAGATTATAGATAAGCTCAGAGGGATTGGTTATGAGTATGACGAGGAGAGAAGACAGTTTGTATATGGTTAAAAACTCATTTCTTGTTCTGATTATGTAATAGGAAGGGGAAAAAGTCAAGCAAAATGTATACGGAAATTCATTTAGACAGGATAGATATAAATCAGGAGCCTCCAACAGAAGAACCTGCCAGGCAATATTACTTCATGGCAAAATGCAGGGAGTGGGTGAAAGACTTTGAACAAAAGAACGGCCGCCTGCCTGCCGCCTGTGTTACCACCTTCGGGTGTCAGATGAACGCCAGGGATTCGGAGAAACTAAGGGGCATCTTAAAAGAGATAGGATATGAGGAAGCTCCGGAAGAGACGGCGGATTTTGTCATATACAATACCTGTACGGTGCGGGAAAATGCAAACACGAGGGTATATGGAAGGCTTGGACAGCTGAAGCCCAGAAAGAAGAAGCATCCGCATATGATGATCGGGCTGTGCGGCTGTATGATGCAGGAGCCAGAGGTGGTGGAAAAGCTTAAGAAGAGCTATCGTTTTGTAGATATCATCTTCGGTACTCATAATATCTACAAATTCGCGGAGCTGGTGGCAACACGCCTTATGTCGGAGCGGATGGTGATCGATATCTGGAAGGACACAGACAGAATCGTGGAGGATCTTCCCAATCAGCGGAAATATGCCTTTAAATCCGGAGTGAATATCATGTTCGGATGCAACAATTTCTGCAGCTACTGTATCGTGCCTTACGTGAGAGGGCGGGAGAGAAGCAGGGATCCAAAAGCAATCATCCGGGAGATTGAACGGCTGGTATCAGACGGGGTCAGCGAGGTGATGCTGCTGGGGCAGAACGTGAATTCATATGGAAAGACCCTGGATACGCCGATGACATTTGCGCAGCTGCTTGAAGAGATTGAGAAGGTGGAAGGGCTCAGGAGGATACGTTTTATGACCTCTCATCCGAAGGATCTGTCCGACGAGCTGATTGAGGTGATGAAGAATTCGAAGAAGATCTGCAGGCATCTGCATCTGCCGGTACAGTCGGGAAGCACGGCAATCCTTGGGAAGATGAACCGGCGCTATACGAAGGATAAGTATCTTGAACTGGTATCGAAGATCCGGAGGGCCGTGCCGGATATTTCCCTTACGACAGACATTATCGTGGGATTCCCGGGGGAGACGGAGGAAGATTTTGAAGAGACGCTTGACGTGGTAAGGAAGGTTCGGTATGACAGCGCGTTTACCTTCATCTATTCGAAGCGTACGGGGACTCCTGCCGCCGTGATGGAGGATCAGGTGCCGGAGGATGTGATCAGGAACCGGTTTGACCGGCTGCTGAAGGAAGTGCAGTCGATCGCCGCCGGAGCTTGCGCGGTGCATGAAGGAACGGTGCAGGAGGCGCTGGTGGAAGATATGTGCGATCACGATCCTGCCATGGTGACGGGGAGACTGAGTAATAACCTGCTGGTGCATTTCCATGGAGGAGCGAAATTGATTGGGAAATACGTGAATGTGGCGCTCGATGAATGCCGCGGATTCTACTATATCGGGCGATTAATGTAAGAAAATGTTCCCAAAGAAATCCGCAGACATGAGATAAAACAGACAAAATATAAATACAAAATATAAAATAAGGAGAAATACATATGATTGTACGTTTTTATGAAGAGGTGGAGGACAGTCTGCTGAAATTTGCGGTGATTATCGCAAGGACAAACGGAAAGTATGTTTTCTGCAAGCATAAGTCCAGAGATACACTGGAGGTGCCGGGAGGGCACAGAGAAGAGGGCGAGACGATTCTTGAGACGGCAAGGAGAGAACTTTACGAGGAAACCGGAGCGGTTGATTACAGCATAGAACCGGTCTGTGTATATTCGGCGGCGTCCAGGGATGATCCGGAAGGGCAGGAGACCTTTGGAATGCTGTATTACGCCGAGATCAGGGAATTCGAAGGAGCGTTACACAGTGAGATAGAGAAGATTGTAGTCACAGAAGAATATCCGGAGCATTGGACGTATCCGAAGATACAGCCCAAACTCCTTAGCGAGGTGAGAAGAAGGGGCTGTGAGAATATATGTTAGATTCAAGGATAAAAGAATATCTTTCAGAGGCCGGTGTCCGCAAGATTTCCGAACTGGATACGGCGCTTCTTTCTGTCTATGGAGAAGATGAAGGCGAAAGGCACATTGAAAGGCTGACGGAATTATTTGACCAGTCAGAAGAACGGCTGGTGTACGGTGCAAAAGATACGCCGTATCTTCACCGGCAGGAGGCGCTGGTGGATTATATGAATCAGAGCCTTGAGATGAGCCTTCTGGGAGCTTCTTTCTATGATCGTGTATTTTTCCGGCGCGCCATGGATTGTCTGCTTCGGTATGAGTCTTTCTGGCGGGGGGATATTCTTGACTATGGCTGTGGAAATGGAATCCTGACCTGCTTTCTGGCGCAGTTACATCCGGATTCTTCTGTCACAGGCGTCGATCTGTCCCGGAATGCGATCTCTGTAGCAGAAGAGCTTGCGGGGAGGCTTCAGTTGGATAACGTGCAGTTTGCCGCTTTAAAAGCGGCGGGGCATGAGAAGTACGGCGTATTGTTTTCCTGCCGTACAGTGCATGAGAATGTAGCGTGGCGGCCGCTTTGTGAGGAATCAGGAAGGTCTGCACTTTCTGTAGAGGAACAGACAGAACGGCATAAGGAGTATGCGAAGATACTCGCAGCACGCATAAAGCCGCAGGGGTATCTGATCAGCATAGAGCGTTATGAGGATGACGGCGCGTACGCCGGCCTGGTCCGTGCTTTGGCCTGTCAGGATATTTGCCAGGTAAAGGGTACGCATATGCAGTTTTCCTGTAAAAATGGAGACGAGATGGCTTCGTTTCAGGCGGCGGTTTTTCAGAAAAAAAGCTATTATACAGGAGCCAGTGATACATAATATGTACATCGGCTCCTGTACTTGGAATGGTCTGCTTTCTTATGCTGTAGTATCCGTTGGTAATATACATTCAAGAAAAGTAATCTTCCCATCCGCATACTCCACATTGCAGCTTGCTATATATGGAAATTGAGCTTCTGGCGCAGAAGAAAGAACAATGGAAGGATTGGTCAAATCATCTGCTATATTACTTACCCCGACAAAGCAATACGCAAAATCCTCCATATCTCCATAAGCAGAACATGAAGTCTCTCGGTACTTACGTACAAAATCCCTGCCTAACTTATCTATACAGGCATGAATACCGATCTTTTTTGCTTCTTCATATGTTAACAATCCTATCACCTTACCTTCCGCATATTATATTTCAAAAGAATGTTCACTAAATTCCAAACATATACCAGTCATAGCAGATATTATAGCACTCTTGGACTGTCCAATTTTTTTCAAAGCCTGCCTGTCCTCATTAGATGGGTGGGGAATCGGTTCTCCAGGATGTGAATGCCCTATAAGGCTTAGTTTATGTGTTATTAATTGATTTCCCAATCTATCGTCAAATTTGCATCGTTTTGAATCTCCGTGAAAAAGAATATCTGCTTTTTTCCCACGTAATAAAGCAAATTCATCACCTGTCTTTGCAGTCAAATATGCAAGATCCTTCATCTCAATAGAACCTCTTTTAAAATATGCCCATTCGCCTCTATTCAACACTCTATTCAACAATGACTGTCTATGCGAGTTCAACCCGGCATCTCCGTTCCGTATCGCATGTAATGAAATGATAGTTGACTTTGTAGATGATAATACAATTGAATTTATCTGATGTTCTCTTTTATACGTTTTTACTTTCGATACAATATTGTTATGTACCACAATGTATTGGAATTCGCATAGATGTAATCTTCATCCCCTGCTAATCTATTAATGTTATTCTACCATGTGAATATTCTTGTGACAATATGTGTTACAGCTAATTTTTTCGACATATTTCGACATTTGTCTTGATAGTTCTCGAATCGTCTGCCTCACGAAAAACCACTCCGGGAAAACACATGAATTTCCATTACATATATCAGTTTTGATGAAAATAAATGTACATGGAAAATGTACATAAAAAATTTTATATGTAATATAGTAAAAATATGGTATAATAGTCCAGTGAATGTTTATATCTTTACAGAAAGAACTGATAGGAATATGAAGTATTTATGGACAGAGGATCAGGGGGGCAGGCTTTCATTTCTGGCAATTGGCTAATAGATATCTGTTTCATGATGAATTTAATTACAGAAAGGAAATCAATAGATGAAGGAAGTATTAGTAACGATACCGGTTCTTGAGGAACACCGCAGGTATCTGGAATCAATCGGTAAGGACATGCATTTTACCTATGCATCACGTAAAGAAGGAGCAGCCAGAGAGATGGTTGAGCGTGCGGACTACATATTGGGCAATGTGAAGACAGAGTATCTGCCGCATGCACGGCATCTTCAGTTTTTGCAGTTGGACAGCGCAGGATCTAACGAGTATGTTCGCCCGGGCGTCCTCCCGGCAGGGGTGAAATTGTGTAATGCCACGGGCGCATACGGTGTTACGATTGCAGAATATCTGATCGGGGTTGTATTTGCATTGAAGAAGAAATTACCCCTGTATGAAGAGAACCGTAAAAAGCACAACTGGCATGACGAGGGAATGGTAACAAATATTGCGGGCAGCAAAACGCTGGTATTAGGCCTGGGCGATATTGGCGATACATTTGCACGGAAAATGAATGCTCTGGGCAGTAAGGTAACCGGTGTGAGGCGAAGTCCGGCAGATAAGCCGGAATATCTGGAAGGTTTGTATCAGATGGATGCACTGGAAGAACTGCTGCCATGTGCCGATATTGTTGTATGTACACTGCCGGAGACACCTGAGACCTGTCATCTGTTGGATGAGAGAAAGCTTCGTCTGATGAAGCCGGAGGCGGTGCTTGTTAATATCGGCCGCGGGAGCCTGATTCCCACGCAGGATCTGATCAGAGTACTGAAAGAAGGCGTGATTGCGGGCGCGGCGATAGATGTGGCGGAGCAGGAACCTCTGCCGGAGGATTCCCTGCTTTGGGATACGCCGAATCTGATGATTACTCCCCATGTGGCGGGGAATTATCATACACTGGATATTCTTGAGCGGGCGGTGAAGATTGCAGGAGAGAATTTCCAGGCATTTCTTGAGGGGAGACCTCTTCGAAATGAAGTGGATTTTACTACAGGATACAGAAAAAGGGTGTAAGATTTCCAATGAAGAGAATACTGATTATATCGCCTGATTATGAACCGTCTTATGGCGGAATCGGGATACATGTGAAAAACCTGGCAGATGAATTAATAAGACAAGGATATCCGCTTACTTTGCTGATTGGGCGCATGAAGACCAGCGCGGCGTACAAGTATCCCAAAGAGACGCTGTATGCGGTCACTGAGGATACGACGGAACGTAAAGTAGTGGAAGTATATACGGATTTTGCGCATCTTCTCTCCAAAGAAGAGCAGACGATTCTTTCTGATCTGGAGGAAAAGGATGTCTTTGATTATGAGACCGCAATCCTGAACCAGTTATTCTTAAAAGGAGCAATGGCGTATCTGGACGATTCGGAAGACAGTTACCGGCTGATTCATCTTCACGACGCGTTTATCTCCTTTGGCGCGGTGATGCTTGGCAGGTATCTTGAGATACCTGTGATAGTGACCATGCATTCCATGAATTCGGGAGAGGGATGGATGATCGACAATGTGCGTCGGTATCTGGTCAATAACGTGGACAAGATCCTGTGTGTCAGTGATTTTATCCGGGATGAGATCCTTCAAAGATTCATATTCCGGGACGAGAGTAAGATACGGACGATTCATAACAGTGTGAATCTTACGATCAAGAAGCGGAAGAAGCCGATTCTTCCGGATGGGGAGATTGTCTTCTGCGGAAGACTTGAAGAAGTAAAGGGCGTGGATCAGTTGATTCGTGCCGTCAGCCTGCTGCCGGATGCTTACAGGGAAAGAGTCCGGCTTACGATCATCGGAACCGGAAGCACAGAAGCCAGGCTGAAGGGCTTATGTGAGGAACTGCATGTGTGGGAACAGACAGAATTTACAGGTCTGATAAGTCAGGATCAGGTTTTGAAGTACTATGAGAAAGCAATGTGCGTCGTCCTTCCAAGCAGAAAGGAAGCTTTTTCGACGGCGGCTCTTGAGGCTATGAGCAGAGGATGCTGCGTCCTTGCGTCGGATGTCGGAGGCTTTACCGAGTTAATCCGTGACGGGGAGAATGGATTCCTGTATGAAGCGGAAAATGTCCGGGAACTGGCGGGAAGGCTTGTGTATATATTTGAACATAATGAGATTGTGAACGAAGTGGGAAGAAAGGCACAGGAGATGGTCTCGGAAGAATATCTGTGGGAGAATACTTCTAAGAAGATCAGTGGGATCTATGAAGAGGTTTCTGAAATAGATCATATATGAAACGGAGAGAATTATGACGGAATTGACCACTATGATGAATATAGGCAGGGAAATGTCAAAGAAGCTTACAGCGATTGGAATTGATTCACAGGAGAAGCTTATTAAGGCTGGAGCCGAACAGACTTTTGTAAAGTTGAAGCAGCGGTATCCGAATGTCTGCCTGGTGCATTTGTATGCACTGGAAGGAGCCGTTCAGGGCATTGAATTCAATCTTCTGCCGGAAGAACGAAAAAAGGAACTGAAAGAGTTCAGTGATTTCTTGAAAAATGAGTGAAAAAATACAGAGAAATAAATACCACCTATAATCTGCGGCGAAAACGCTTACACTATGTTATGAATAACATGAGTGAGGGCGTTTTTTCTATGAGTAAATTGAGTATGAAAAAAGTAAGTGAATATTTGTTCCTGTGGACATTAGGGGGATGTCTTTATTACTTTTTTGAGGTGTTTTTCCGTGGTTTTTCCCATTGGTCCATGTTCATACTTGGCGGAGTCTGTATGGTCTTTTTCACGGTGCAGGGGCAGGCAGTCCGCTGGGAGGATGCGTTATGGAGACAGATCCTCAGGTGTATCATATTTGTGACGGCGATGGAGTTCATCACAGGAATTGTTGTAAATAAATGGCTTCATATGGCGGTCTGGGATTACAGCAATCAGCCTTTTCAGTTATTTGGGCAGATTTGCCTGCCCTTTATGATTATTTTCTCGGGACTGTGTGCGCTTGGAATCTTTCTTGGGGGATATCTTTCTTACTGGCTGTATGGGGAAGAGAAGCCGCATTACCATGTCCTGTAGTTATTTTGTACCTTTTCGATGAACATAGTTGCTATTTCCGGCTTCGCTAAGTATACTTATACGTAGAGGAAGATGTGAGTCCAGTTTTCTTAGGAATTGTATGAAAATGCGGATTCATTTGAATGACAGGAAAATGCGGAGGGCGAAAAGATGTCATTTACAATCTATGTAAGGATGAAAAAGCCGGGCAGACGCATGAGTAAGGAGCTCCCCCCAGTCCCTTTCGTTCTGGATGAGAGGCCGGAGACGGTTCGGGAATTGCTGCTTGAACTTACGAAGCTTGGCGTGAAGGATTACAATGAGCGGACGGACGAGGGGCAGCTTCTGCCTTTTTTGACACGGGAGGAGATTGCGGGGCAGGCTTTGCGGGGCAAGGTCTCCTTTGGCGTGCATTACGGCGGGAAAGCCAGTTTTAAAGAAGCGGCCGAAAATACAATCCAATGCTTTGAGGATGGGATCTACAGGGTATTTGCCGGCGATGAAGAACTGACGGGGCTTGAAGACGCGATACCCTATAGGGAGGATCTGGTTTTTACCTTTGTGAGGCTTACGATGCTGTCGGGATAGCCGGACCAGACACATTTCCAACTATACAGGCGGCATATTTTTGCAAAATTGAGACGGGATGCTGATGCGGAAGTGTGGTATGGATTCGAAACACGCTTATGACAGGAGTGTCAGAGTATGTCTGACAGATTAGGCGCTTAACAACGAAATACTGCGCATTTTGGCTCCGGCTTGTCCGGGGCAGGAAAAGAAGAGTAGAATGAGAGTAAGAAGGAAGGAACGGATATGGCGGAATTTACATATCAGACGAGAAGGAAATTAACAGAAGACTGGGTGAAGGAAACAGCCGGGAAGGGGAACCGTCTTTCGAAGCAGGAAAAGGAGATGCTGCCGGATGTCTATGGCTATACGATCCCTCAGAACGTCTGCAATGAGATGAGAAAGCTTCTGGCAGGGAAGACCTTTGGAACGCTGAGCGAACTATACCAAAGCAAGTATAAGAATCTGGTAGATGTGTGTGTGCCCAAAGGCTGCAGGGATGAGTTTTATTATGCGCTGGATCAGATGAACCAGTACCAGATGACGGCAGGATGGTACAGAAGAAGTCTCAGGTCGGACAGCTATGCGCCTTTTGCGGAGCAGAGCGTAAGGATATTAAGGGCGTATTCAAGGCTTGGGTTCTACGGTGCTGCGCTTGCGGATCTTCTGACCGGGAATACGGCGCCGGAGATTTACGACCATGCGCGGAACGAACATTTCTCTTACGCGGAGATACTGGCGGCGCAGATTGACCGGGGAGAGGAAAAAGCGGTGCAGGCAGTGAAGGATATTCTCCTTGGCGAAGGGAATACGGCTATGCTCAGCCACGAGCTGATCAAGGGAATCGTGATGTGCCGGAATGAGGAATTATATGATATCCTTGGCAGATTCCTTCTGGCGGCAAGACTGCAGGAGGGAGCGAGACAGGCGGTCTGCGAGATGATGGACGCCGGACGGCCGGAGGCGTTCTTACATCTGTTTGCCGGCATTGAGGAGAATGATCTGATTCGGTACTCTTCTGTAAAGAGGGCAGTCTCCACCTGGATTGGGATATTTGACGAAAGAAGCGTGGACAGGATTTCGGATAAATTACTACGGCAGATGGGGCAGTGTTTGAGAGACCCTGCGTTTTGTGAAGAGCAGCTTCATACAGAAGATTCTGTCGCAATCAGCTGTGCACTCTGGGCGAAGGGATTCTATGACGCGAATGAAGCGGTTGAGGCCGTAAGGCAGTTGATCTTCCATGGCACGAAGCATCAGAAGATGACGGCTTCTTATTTTACCGGTTCGATTCAGGACGAATGTTTAAGGATGCAGGCGGCAAAAGAAATCCTCCTGAACGATTCTGACGATCAGGAATTTGTGGCTTGTTTCATGCCATGTTTTATGGGATCGGTAAGTAATCATTTCTACAGACTTGTGAAGGCAGAAGACAGTAATACTTATTCTTTCCGGAACAGCAAAGTGGTAAAACCCAGAGATATGGCGCCGGAGGAGATGTTTGCCGGAAGAGATGAGGCGTTAAGATGCTATCAGGTCCTGAAAGAGATACTTGCGCGAACGCCTAAGAAGGGAGTCACACTTTCACCCTGTATCTTTCCCTGGCATCAGGTGCATATGAGTCAGTCCGATCTGGCCGAGCGTCTCTGCCTGATTGCGTGGATGCTTAAGGATGAAGGGGTGCTTGATGAGGCGGCAGGATTCATCCCTCTGATCGGGCAGGGTACAGGTTATACTTATTACGGCGCGTCGAGGGCGGCCGCCGCCAGACTTCTGCTTTATCGTCCAAAGACAGCCGCACGAAAAAAAATACTGTTCGAACTGCTCCACAACCCGGAAGAGTATACGAACCAGGAAGCCTGCCGTCTGGCAGAGGATATGGAACTTACCCAAGAGGATTACATACAGATTGAGAAGAATCTGAAATATAAAAAGGGGCGCAAGGGAACACTGGCGCTTCTTCGAAGACAGGATAAGGATGCGCTTGCCTCATCGATTACCCGGCTTCTTAAGGAGCCATCCGAAGAATGTCATATGGGCGCCCTTGATCTGGCACTTACGTTAAAGAAGGAGAACGCCGCCTGCTTTGAAGAGGTAATCCCGCATCTTCGCGCGCTGCGGGAGCCGACAGGGAAAGAACAGGTACTTTTAACAGAGCTCTTAGGAGAAGCAAGCAGCGCCCAGGATATCCTGAATACACCGGGATACGGCCTGTATGATGTGGGGAAGGAATGGATACTGCCGCCTGTGGAGATTGACAATAACAAGGCGCCAAGTTTGTTCCAATACGGTGAAGAGGCTTGTGTCCGTGTGTGCAAAAAGCTTGGCAGACTCATCGAAGAGAACGCCGCGCTGTCTTATAAGACCGCATGGGATCAGGAGGAACTGCTTGGAAACGATCTGAAAACCAGCCGGTATATCCATAGCGATCCGGATGCGGAACCGTTAGATGCCTATCCGTTCCGCAAGCTTTGGGAAGGGTTCTATGAAAGGGAGATTAAAGACCCCGGGCTTCTTCTGGAAGTGCTGCTTTACGACCAGTGCTGTCAGCAGATGGAATCCTACATCCAGAATAAAAGATTGTATAAGCAGGTTTTCGGAGCCGGACTGATGAAAAGACTGCCGTTTCAGAATCTCCTGCCTACTATTTCTCATATCAGGCAGGTGCGTACCGTGATATCCGTGCTGTCTGCGCAGTATATCCCGGCTTCCTTAAAGGCGGAGTTTGCCTTGTATGGAATGGCAAGATTCCTTTCGGTGCTGGATACCTCCAACGATATCTTTTCCGTCAGTGAAAAGCGCTGGAACGGTGAAGTCGTAACTTATACCAGACGCTCTGCCGAGCTTCCGGTCTTCGCAGAGATGATCCGCTGGCTCTCAGACGCAGATGAGAAGGACTGGGGCAGCGCGTTTACTCTGAGATTCCGGCTTGGACAGCATTATCTGGGACAGGAGATGCGGGAGAAGAACCGGCAGTATTCCTATCAGAGGTCTAACCGTTGTTATCTGGGACTTGCGGATTATGTAGAATGTTATATGCGGGGATTCTGGGATAAGGATCTGTTCTATAAGGCAGTATTCTCGTTTGGGGAGCTTGGAACCTTACTGGAGGCTGTCAGTACCGTGGAGCAGAAAGGGGCAGTAACCTCAAGGTACGCCGGTGTCTATGCATTAAATTCCTTCTTTGGGACGAATGTGATTAAGCCTGTAGACGGGAAATACCATTTTGACACCATAGGGGAAGAGATGCCCAAGATGGCGTTTGCCCATGAGGTTTATGAGGAGCTTGTGCCGCTTGTGTTAAGCGTGGAATTGAAGCGCGGAGAGCAGCCGACGCCGTTTTCAGAATATATCAATCGCATCCGGGTGGTCTGCGGCATAGATTATATGATCCAGATTCTGACGGCTCTTGGGAAGGATCCTCTTAAGCGGGGATATGTCTATTCTTCCTCCCTCAGTGAACGTAAGTCAGTTCTTAGTCATCTGCTTAAGGTATGTGCGCCAAAGCCTGGGGAGACGGCAGAAGATCTTGGGGCGGCGCTTAAGGGTACGGATATCACAAAGAAGCGGCTGGTTGAGCTTGCCATGTATGCCCAGCAGTGGATCCCGATGATTGAAGCGTATCTTAAGATTCCGGGATTTGCCAGCACCTGTTATTATTTTATGGCTCATACCAGCGAGCGCTTCGACGAGCAGGTGACTTCAGTCATTGCGAAGTATACGCCGCTTTCGCCGGAGGAGCTTGGAGACGGAGCCTTTGATATCCACTGGTTCTTTGAGGCCTATGGCCGTGTGGGTGAGAAGAATTTCAAGCTTCTGTATGATGCGGCGAAGTATTCTTCCTCCGGAACAGCCCATGGGCGGGCGAGAAAATATGCGGACGCTGCCTTAGGAAAGGTCGAAAAGGAAGCGTTAAAATCGGAGATTGACGCGAAACGCAACAAGGACCTTCTGATGAGTCTTCCGCTTCTGCCGCTTACGGATAAGAAACTTAAGCGGGAGGAGGAACTCTTAGACCGGTATCAGTTCATCCAGAAATACAAGAAGGAGAGCAGGCAGTTCGGCGCCCAGCGCAGGGCGAGCGAGGGGCGCGCCGCAGAGATTGCCCTTCGGAACTTAAGCGTCAATGCGGGATTTACCGATGTGACCCGGCTTGTGCTGCGCATGGAAGGGAAACTGGCAGAACAGTCAGGGGCTTATTTTGACTGGCAGTCTGTAGGTGAGATCGAGCTGATGATATCTGTAGACGAGAACGGGAAGAGTTCTCTGAAATGCAAAAAAGGCGGGAAGATCTTAAAATCCGTTCCGGCAAAATATAAGAAGGATGAAGCAGTCAAGAGATACCAGGAGGTTACGAAGCAGTTAAAGGAACAGTACGGCAGGACGAAACAGATGATGGAGCAGGCGATGGAAGACCGGACGGACTTTGAGGTCTGGGAATTTCTGGAACTTAAGAGGAATCCGGTGGTACGCCCCATCGTTGAGAACCTGTTGGTGAAGTTGTCAGATGATACGAAGACAGACCAGGCGGCTTTGATTGGGTTCCTGACAGAAGAGGGGATTGCCGGTCATAAGGGAACGGTGACGCCGGTGAAGGTGGATGAGAGGATCTTGATCGCACACCCCTGTGATCTGTATACAGGCGGATGCTGGCACGAATTCCAGAAGCTGCTGTTTGAGAGGAAGATAAAGCAGCCGTTTAAACAGGTGTTCCGCGAGCTGTACCTGAAATTAGACGAAGAACGGGAAAAGACAGAGTCGAGGCTCTTCTCCGGCAACCAGATCCAGCCGCAGAAGACGGCAGGCGCACTTCGGGGAAGGCGCTGGGTAGCGGATTATGAGGACGGCCTTCAGAAGATTTATTATAAGGAGAATATCGTTGCCTGTATCTACGCCATGGCAGACTGGTTTACGCCAAGCGACATCGAGGCGCCCACACTTGAATGGGTGGCCTTCTCAGACCGGAAGACAGGGAAGCCAAAGAAGATTACGGAGATTCCGGATATCATCTACAGCGAGGTCATGCGGGATGTAGACCTGGCGGTGAGCGTGGCCCATGCAGGCGGCGTGGATCCGGAGACCAGTCACTCGACCATCGAGATGCGAAGAGCCATCGCAGAATGCAATCTTGAATTGTTCAAGATCAAGAATGTGCGTCTGGAGGGCAGCCACGCCATCATCGACGGGAAGATGGGGCAGTATTCCGTGCATCTTGGAAGCGGCGTGGTCCATCAGACGGGGAACGCCATGCTGTTTGTGGTGCCGGTACATTCCCAGCACAGGGGACGTATCTTCCTGCCGTTTATCGACGACGATCCCAAGACGGCGGAGATTATGTCGAAGATCCTGCTCTTTGCAGAAGATACGAAGATCAAGGATCCCGGTATCCTGTCGCAGATACGGCAGGGACAGGCATTTTGAAGTGGCAGCGAAAGGACCGTGAAATTCTGTCTTTTCTATTTCTTAAAGAAATGCTATAATTGAAAAGCACAATCAGCAGAAAAATAAAAGAGAGGTACAACTGTGGCAGAATTAACACCGATGATGCAGCAGTACATGGAGACGAAGAAGGAATACCAGGACTGCATTTTATTCTATAGACTGGGAGATTTTTATGAGATGTTCTTTGACGACGCCCTGACGGCGTCGAAGGAGCTTGAGATTACACTGACCGGCAAGAACTGTGGATTGGAGGAACGTGCACCGATGTGCGGCGTTCCTTATCACGCTGTGGACAGTTATCTGAACCGGCTGGTATCTAAGGGATACAAAGTGGCGATCTGTGAGCAGATGGAGGACGCCGCCAGCGCCAGAGGGCTGGTGAAGCGGGATGTGGTCCGCATCGTGACTCCGGGAACGAATCTGGATGTGCAGGCGCTGGACGAGACGAAGAATAACTATATCATGTGCGTGGTCTATGCCGCGGACCGTTACGGATTGTCTGTTGCGGATGTGACCACCGGAGAATACGTGGTCACAGAACTTGGCAGTTCGGAGAAATTATTCGATGAGATCTACAAGTTCATGCCGTCAGAATTGATCTGTAATGAGGCGTTCTATATGAGCGGCATGGATCTGGCGCTTCTTAAGGATAAGCTGGGAATCACGTTGTATTCGCTGGATTCCTGGTATTTTGACGACAAGATCTGTGAGCAGACGCTGACGGAGCATTTCCATGTAAATGCGTTAAGCGGGCTTGGATTAGAAGATTACGACTGCAAAGTGATCGCGGCGGGCGCATTGCTTAAATATCTCCTGGAGACGCAGAAGAGAGATCTCTCCCACATTACCCGCCTTGCCGTGTATGCCACGGGGAAATACATGCTGCTTGACAGCTCTACCAGGCGGAACCTGGAACTTAGCGAGACGCTCAGGGAAAAGCAGAAGAGAGGCTCGCTTCTATGGGTGCTTGACAAGACGAAGACGGCTATGGGGGCAAGAGCCCTGCGCAAGCAGGTCGAGCAGCCGCTGATTGATAAGAAGGAGATCGAGCGCCGTCTGGACGCGGTAGAAGAGCTTAAGGGAAGCGCCATATCCAGGGAAGAGATCCGGGAGTATCTGTCTTCTATCTACGATCTGGAGCGTCTGGTGTGCAGGATTACCTACCAGTCGGCGAATCCGAGAGATCTGGTGGCGTTTGGGCATTCCCTCGCCATGCTGCCTCATATCAAATACATTTTACAGGAGATGAAGACGCCCCTGCTCCGGGAGTTATATGACAGCCTGGATACCCTGGAGGATCTCTGCAATCTGGTTAAGAGCGCCATTAAGGAAGAGCCGCCCATTGCCATGAAGGAGGGCGGTATCATAAGGGAAGGCTTCAACGAGGAAGTGGACCGGTTAAGATCTGCCAAGTCAGACGGGAAGGAGTGGCTTGCAAAGCTTGAGGCAGAGGAACGGGAGAAGACGGGAATCAAGAATCTGAGGATCCGGTTTAACAAGGTGTTCGGTTATTATCTGGAGGTGACGAATTCCTTTAAGAATCTGGTGCCGGAATACTATACACGCAAGCAGACTCTTGCCAATGCAGAGCGTTATATCATCCCTGAACTTAAGGAGCTGGAGGATACGATCCTTGGGGCGGAGGATAAGCTGTATGCGCTGGAGTATCAGTTATACTGTGAGGTGCGGGATAAGATCGGAGCCGAGATCCTGCGGATCCAGTCAAGCGCGAAGGCTGTGGCACAGTTAGACGCATTTGCTTCTCTCGCCCTGGTGGCGGAGCGGAATCATTATGTCCGCCCGGGGATCAACGAGAAGGGCGTGATCGATATCAAGGACGGCCGTCATCCGGTGGTGGAGAAGATGATTCCGAACGACATGTTTATCTCCAACGATACCTATCTGAACGATAAGAAGAACCGGATCTCTGTCATCACAGGACCCAATATGGCGGGGAAATCCACCTATATGCGGCAGACGGCGCTGATCGTCCTGATGGCGCAGATCGGCTCCTTCGTCCCGGCTTCCAGTGCGGATATCGGACTGGTGGACCGGATCTTCACCAGAGTGGGGGCGTCCGACGATCTGGCCAGCGGGCAGAGTACCTTCATGGTGGAGATGACGGAGGTGGCGAATATCTTACGGAACGCTACCAGTAAGAGCCTTCTGATCCTGGATGAGATCGGGAGGGGAACCAGCACCTTTGACGGCTTAAGTATCGCCTGGGCGGTGATCGAGCATATCAGCAACAGTAAGCTTCTGGGCGCCAAGACGCTGTTTGCGACTCATTACCATGAGCTGACGGAGCTTGAGGGGAAGATTAATAATGTCAACAATTATTGTATTGCCGTGAAGGAGAAGGGGGACGATATCATCTTCTTGCGCAAGATTGTAAAGGGAGGCGCGGATAAGAGCTACGGGATCCAGGTGGCGCGCCTTGCGGGGGTGCCGGAGACGGTGATCTGGCGTGCGAAGGAGATCGTAGAGGAACTGGTACAGGCGGATATCACGGATAAGATCAAGGATATAGCGTCCCATGGACAGGAGCAGCCGGCGGCAAAGCCGAAGCATTATGACGAGGTGGATCTGGCGCAGATGTCGCTGTTTGATACGGTGAAGGACGACGACGTGATTGACGAGATCAAGAATCTGGATCTGGGTAATCTGACGCCGATCGACGCGCTGAATACCTTGTACCAGTTACAGAGTAAGCTTAAGAACCGGTGGTAGAAAATCTGATAAAATATACCGGCAGGGAAGGACAGGATAAGGTATGGGTAAGATACAGGTTTTGGATACGGTTACGATAGACAAGATTGCGGCGGGCGAGGTGATCGAGCGTCCGGCGTCCGTAGTTAAGGAGCTGGTGGAGAACGCCATTGACGCCGGGGCTACGGCAATCGTCGTGGAGATTCAGGAAGGCGGAACGACGCTCATGCGGATCGCGGATAATGGATGCGGGATTCCAAGGGAGGAGGTGCCAAAGGCATTCTTACGCCATTCCACCAGTAAGATCCGGTCTGTGGACGATCTGGTACATATCGGGTCTTTGGGATTCCGCGGGGAGGCGCTCTCAAGCATTGCGGCAGTTTCCCAGGTGGAGCTTCTTACCAAGACGAAGGAGGATACCTTTGGGACCAGATACCGGATCAACGGCGGGAAGGAAGTGGATCTGGAGGAGACGGGCGTCCGGGACGGGACGACGTTCCTGATTCAGCAGTTATTCTACAACGTGCCTGCCAGAAGGAAGTTTCTTAAGACCCCCATGACGGAGGCAAGCCATGTGGGGGATCTGATGACCAGACTTGCCCTGTCTCATCCGGAGATATCCTTTCAGTTTATGAACAACGGGCAGTCGAAGCTTCACACCTCCGGCAACGGGAAGCTTAAGGATGTGATCTATCACGTCTATGGACGGGATATTGCTTCGAATCTGCTTGGGGCCGAATGGGAGACGCCCGGGATGAAGATCTCAGGGTTCTTAGGGAAGCCTGTGATCTCAAGGGGGAATAGGAATTTTGAGAATTACTTTATCAACGGGCGTTATGTGAAGAACCCTGTTGTGTCGAAGGCGATTGAGGATGCGTATAAGGATTTCTCCATGCAGCACAAGTATCCGTTCGTGGTGCTGCATATGGAGATTGACGGCGGAAATGTGGACGTCAATGTGCATCCGGCGAAGATGGAGCTTCGGTTCCACAATCAGCAGGAGGTTTATAACCAGGTATACGAGGCGGTGAGCCGGGGGCTTCATGCAAAAGAGCTGATTCCTCATGTGGAGCTTGACTTGCCGGGGAGCCGCCGTAAGCGTGAGGAGAATGCCGGGAACAGCAAGCGTGACGAGATTGTCTGGAACGGCGGACGTGAGGAGAATGTTCAGAATAGTAAACGTGACAGGAATGTCTGGAATGACAAGTATGAGGCGGCCGGAAAGAGCGCCGGATGCGGCAGCCTTCCCTTCGAAGGGCTTGCGCGGACATCCAATGGAGGGGAAGACGCAGGCGGCAGCGGCCGTCCGGCGGGGAGAACGGCGTCAAAGGAAGCGCTGCCTCCTCCGTCAGAACGGGATCTTGACTATTTTATGGAGAAGATGAGGGAGCGTGTCCGTAACTATCACAGCCAGCGTTCCCAGGCAGAGGTCGTGGACAGAAGCGGGATCTTTAAGCCGGAGATGCAGGCGGACCGGATTCGCGAGACGGTGGAATATGGACAGAATCTCCCGGCACCCGGGGAGGCCGGACCGCGTCTGAGTCAGATATCCGGGAACGCAGACCTGCAGCTGAATCAGATATCCGGAAAGGCGGATTCTCAGCCGAATCAGATATCCGGAAAGCCGGGTTCCCATTTGGATCAGGGTCTTGGAGGAACGGATTCTCAGCAGATTCCGGAAAAAGAGAAAACGGCGGAACCAAAACAGTTGAATCTGTTCGAGGAAAAGCTGCTGACAAGGGAAGCAAGGGATGAATATCAGCTGATCGGACAGGTATTCGAGACATACTGGCTGGTGGAATTTCATGATAATCTCTATATCATAGACCAGCACGCCGCGCATGAGCGTGTGTTGTATGAGCGTACATTAAGGGGGATGAAGACAAGAGAATTCACCTCCCAGATGATCAGTCCGCCGATCATCCTGGACTTAAGTATGCAGGAGGCCGGGCTTCTGAACCGGTATATGGACCAGTTCACCCGGATCGGGTTCGAGTTCGAGGAATTCGGTCAGGAATCCTTCGCAGTCAGGGCAGTTCCGGATAATCTTTTCAGTATCGCCAGGAAAGAACTGCTCCTGCAGATGTTAGACGGCCTGTCCGACGAGGTCAGCCGGAATCTGTCTCCGGAGCTGATTGACGAGAAGATTGCTTCCATGTCCTGCAAGGCGGCGGTAAAGGGGAATATGAAGCTGTCGGCCGCGGAGGTGGATACACTCATCGGAGAGCTTCTGACACTTGAGAATCCCTACCACTGTCCTCATGGGAGGCCGACCATCATTGCCATGAGCCGCCGGGAACTGGAAAAGAAATTTAAAAGGATTGTGTGATCATGAGTGATTTCAATAAGAAACCATTGGTAGTCCTGACAGGACCCACGGCCGTTGGGAAGACAAAAGCCTCCATCGGGCTTGCCAAAGCGATTGGCGGGGAGATTATTTCCGCAGATTCCATGCAGATTTATAAGCATATGGATATCGGCTCGGCAAAGATCCGCCCGGAGGAGATGGAAGGAATCCCACATTATCTGGTGGATGAATTGGAGCCGTGGGAGGAGTTCCATGTGGTGCGTTTTCAGCAGATGGCGAAAGCGGCGATGGAACAGATTTATGCCAGCCGGCATATTCCAATCGTCGTAGGCGGGACGGGCTTTTATATCCAGGCGCTCCTTTATGACATTGATTTTGAGAAGAACGACGGGGATTGTGCATACAGAAGGGAGCTTGAGCGTATAGCCGGGGAGCAGGGCGGCCGGGCGCTTCATGACAGGCTTAAAGAGACAGACCCTGCCGCGGCGGCACAGATCCATATGAACAATGTGAAACGTGTGATCCGTGCACTGGAATTTTACCATCAGACAGGACAGCGGATTTCCGAACATAACGAAAGAGAACGGCAGAAGGAGTCGCCCTACAGGTTTGTGTACTTTGTATTGAATGACGACCGTGCCAGGATCTATGAACGCATTGACAGACGTGTGGATCAGATGATGGAAGCAGGACTGGTTGATGAGGTGAAGGCTCTGCGGAATATGGGCTGTACCGGCGGGATGGTGTCTATGCAGGGACTTGGATATAAAGAGATCCTGGCTTACCTGAACGGGGAAACCAGCCTTGAAGAGGCAGTCTATACACTGAAAAGGGATACGAGACATTTTGCAAAGAGGCAGATTACCTGGTTTAAGAGGGAGCGGGAGGTAATCTGGATCAATAAAGGGGAGTATGGACACAGCGAAGAGGCGATTCTTGCGGAAATGCGAAGGCACCTCCGGGAAAAGCTTCTGTAGAGAAGATAAGGGGAAGAATACAGTGAGAAGATTATTTACAAGCAAATTTATTAAGAAAATGAATACGCTGCTTAAGGTCTACTCTCATTCACATAATGCGGAGGCGACCTATAAGGAACTGCTGAATCTGAAGCCGCTAATCCGGAATCAGGGGGAGGAATCGCTTTTTGAACTGAATCGCGCGTCATTATTATATGATATGAAAAAATATAAAGAGGCGGCGGAAGTCATCATGCAGATCCGTCCGCTGAATCCGGAATTTGACGCCAAATGCGCGGTTGTCAGGACGAAGATACTGGATTCCTGGATATAGAGATTGCCGCTGTAAGATTTTTGCGCAGATTCCCCGTAAATCGGATCGTACATCTTATGGAAGGCGGTTTCGGGACGGGTCTGCCGGGTATATTAATGAAAGAAGAGAATGAGAAGATAAGGAAGGAAATACTTATGCCAACGAAAATTAATCATGACTGGAACGTGATTTCATTATATGAAGAACTGGGCGTCCGGAGGGAAGTCCTGGAATTCGGAAGGAAGATTGAGTCAGGCCTTAAGGAGCGGTTTGAGGCGATTGACGAGACGGCGGAATATAACCAGCTCAAGGTCATCCATGCCATGCAGAAGAATCAGGTCAGCGAGGGGTGTTTCCACTATGCAAGCGGCTACGGATATAATGACGCGGGGCGGGATACGCTGGAGGAAGTATATGCTTCGGTATTCCATACGGACAGCGCCCTTGTACGCCCTCAGATTACCTGCGGGACGCACGCCCTTGCCCTTGCCCTTGGCGCGAACTTAAGACCCGGCGATGAATTGCTGTCGCCTGTGGGGAAGCCTTACGATACACTTGAAGAGGTGATTGGAATCCGTCCGTCCAGAGGATCTCTTTCGGAATACGGGATTTCCTATTCTCAGGTCGAACTGCTTCCGGACGGAACGTTTGATTATGAGAACATACGAAAGGCGATTCATGAGAAGACGAAGCTTTTGACAATCCAGAGATCCAAAGGATATCAGACCAGACCAAGCTTCTCCGTACAGCAGGTCGGGGAGCTGATCCGGTTTGCCAAAGAGATCCGCCCGGACATCATCTGCATGGTGGATAACTGTTACGGAGAATTTGTGGAGACCATCGAACCAAGCGACGTGGGCGCCGATCTGGTGGTCGGATCGCTGATCAAGAACCCGGGCGGCGGGCTTGCGCCGATCGGCGGTTATATCGCGGGCAGGAAGGATCTGATCGAAGCGTGCGGATACCGTCTGACATCCCCGGGACTTGGAAAGGAAGTGGGCGCGTCCCTTGGGGTGATGCAGTCCTTCTATCAGGGGCTGTTCCTGGCGCCTACGGTGACGGCAGGCGCGCTCAAAGGGGCTGTCTTTGCGGCAAATATCTATGAAAAGCTTGGATTTCCTGTGGTTCCGGACAGTAGCGAGAGCCGGCATGACATTATCCAGGCGGTGACCTTTGGAAAACCAGAGGGTGTGATCGCATTCTGCAAGGGGATCCAGGCGGCGGCGCCGGTGGATTCCTTTGTGACTCCGATTCCCTGGGCGATGCCGGGTTATGACAGTGATGTGATCATGGCGGCGGGTGCGTTCGTGCAGGGATCTTCCATCGAACTGAGCGCGGACGGGCCCATCAAGCCGCCTTATGCGGTGTATTTCCAAGGCGGCCTGACGTGGCCGCATGCAAGGCTTGGGATTCTGATGTCGCTTGAGTATCTGGTGAGGGAAGGCGTGGTTGTGTTATGAGACAGGCGAAGGATATGTGGGATTTCCCTGTTGTGGAAGGCGTTATCTTTCATGACGCCAATCGTGTGCATCCGCTCATGCAGAGAAGGGTTGAGAAACTGCTCCACGCACTTGTAAAAGATCAAAATATCCGCAGAATAGTACTATTCGGAAGTTCTCTGGAATTTCGGTGTAGCAGTACCAGTGATATTGATTTATATGTGGAGAAATTCGATGCTGAAAAAAAACTGGAATATTTACCCGATCTGGATTGTGAAGTAGATATTGTTACGAATCTGTCTCCTGAGAACAGGTTATACAAAGAGATTGAGAAGACGGGATTATTATTGTTTGAAAGGTAGAAGAGGTAAAAAATGTGTGATGTCCGCTTGTTTCGAAGTGCAAAAATGGATTATGAGGATTAAGGCGGATAGTTAAGCAGAGATGGAGCAGGCAGGTATTATGAGAAGGATTGGAATCATAGGAGGAGGCGCCGCAGGCATTGCGGCGGCGATTACGGCGGCAAGAAAAGACAGGCAGGCGCATGTATTTATTCTGGAACAGAAGGAAAAGACAGGCAGGAAGCTTCTTGCGACGGGAAACGGACGCTGCAACCTGACGAACCGGCAGATAGACGGTTCCTGTATAAAGAACTGTTATCATGGCGGGAACATCCGGTTTGCAGACGAAGTGCTTAAGCAGTTCGGATATGAAGACACCATCAGATTTTTTGCATCTGTTGGGCTTGTGACAAAGGCGAGAGGCGATTATGTGTACCCCCGTTCCGGCCAGGCTTCGACGGTGCTTGAGCTGCTGAATCTGGAGCTTAAACGGCTTGGAGTCAAGGTCTTCTGCGGAATCAGGGTCCGGTTGGTTCTTTGGGATGGGAGAGAATTCTGCGTCAGGGCAGAGGAAACCTTGCCGGAGAAGAGTGACGTAAAACATAGGTGTACAGAACCTAAAGAGACAGTGAAGATATTTGAGGCAGACCGGATTATCCTTGCGTGCGGCGGCAAAGCGGCGCCTGCTTTTGGTTCTGACGGGAGCGGTTATGAGCTTGCGAAGTCTTTCGGACACCGGATGACGCCCGTTGTGCCGGCGCTGGTACAGCTTAAGGTGAAGGGGCATCCGTTTGCCAGGGCATCGGGAGTCCGGGCAGACGCCAGAGTTACGGCGCTTATAGACCGCGTGCCTGCGGCGGAGGATACCGGGGAAGTACAGATTACCGCGTATGGGATTTCTGGCATTCCGGTATTCCAGATCAGCCGCCATATTGCATTGGGACTGTACCGGAAGAAGCGGGCAGAAGTATTGCTTGATCTTCTTCCGGAGTATACGGAAGCTGAGGCTTTTGGACTTTTTGAGAGGATTGCCGCAGGATGTGCGGACCTGACCGTCGGGGAATGTCTCGCCGGGGTATTTAACCAGAAGCTGATTCCATGTATACTCAAACCCGCCGGATTACGGATGCAGTCAAAGCTGTCGGAATCGGACATCCGCCAGATACAGGGGATTGTAAAGCAGTGTAAGCGAATCTGTCTTCCGATTCAGGATACGAATGGTTTCGAGAATGCGCAGGTCTGTGCGGGCGGTGTGCGGACGGACGAAGTGAATCCGCGGACGATGGAGTCAAAGCGGGTAAAGGGACTCTATCTTGCCGGTGAGTTACTGGATGTGGACGGAATCTGCGGAGGCTATAACCTGCAGTGGGCGTGGGCGACCGGGTGTATCGCGGGGGAGGCAGCCAGTCTGTAAATTTTAAAATCTGATGCAAATCGGAACAAGATCTTCAAACGTGCCATAAGTCAAAGGAGGGAAAGGTTTATGAAATTACTCAAGCCATTCAGTGATATGGTCCTGCCTGCCGCTTTGTTTTATATCATTTATAATGCTGTTGGTATAATCCCTGCGGTAATTGTTTCTCTGTTGTATAGTTCGGGCTCTGCCATATATTCAAAACGCAAAGGTAATGCAATTAATAATTCGCAGATAATCGGGATTCTTGGATTGCTAAGTTCTGCCGTAGCAATAGCTTTTACAGGAGAAGAGAAACTATACTATGTTCCATCTGTTTTTGGAAATGCGCTTTTTCTGGGATTTATGACCATACTGTCGGTCAGACATAAGAGTGTACTTCACTATCTGGCGAAAGACTTTGATATAAAATCACTCAAAGAAATCCCGGAAGAAAAGATGTTACGTATTAATATTGTATGGATGATCTATTTTGCATTGAAAGTGATATCCAAATTAGCAGGGATTCTATATTTGGATTTTAATAAACTTTATTGGCTGGTATTCGTGCTTGGCGATCCGATGACAATTCTGGTGATTATCATATCTGTGGTATTGATCCGGATACAGTATTCTAATATAAATCGAAATCAGTAATTTGAAGTTTATGAATCACTCGGACTGAGGTATGAAATAATATTTGAAAGGAAGTGTCGGACATGATAGTATCAGGCATGATATTGGAAACAGAGCGGCTATATCTTCGGGAGATGAATCAGGGGGATTATGAGGCGTTGTGTAAGATCCTTAAGGATCCGGACGCGATGTACGCTTATGAAGGCGCATTTACCGACGGGGAAGTTAAGGAATGGCTCGACCGGCAGATTTCCCGCTATCAGAAATGGGGCTTTGGATTATGGGCAGTCATCCTGAAAGAGACAGATGAGATGATCGGGCAATGCGGCCTGACTATGCAGCCGTGGAAGGAGAGCGAGGTGCTTGAGATCGGCTATCTCTTCCAGAGAGCATACTGGCATAAGGGCTACGCAACGGAAGCCGCCAGGGCGTGTAAGGAATACGCGTTCGAAACACTTGAAGCGGATGAGGTCTCATCCATCATCCGGGATATGAATACGGCTTCCCAGAATGTGGCGCTTAGAAACGGAATGAGCAGGAAGGATTACTGGACAAAGCATTACCGCGGCGTAGATATGCCCCATTACCGGTTCACAGTTGTCCGTCCTGCCCGATGATCCGATGAATCCCCTTAACGGTTCCTTAATGACTGAAAAAACGGCGTCATGATATCCTGCCCGTACTGGGTAAGGGAGTAACGCTTTTTCTGCAGGCACCAGTTATAGGTGAGCCCGATCTGGAAACTGGTTATCATATCAGTCAGGACAGTGTACGTATGCGGCGAGACAATCTGTCCGGATTCAATGCCCTTTTTCAGGAGCTGTCTGAGAATCTGATAATATGTTCTGTCCGGATTCAGGATATGGCGTACCCCGTCTGTCATAACCTGAAGCCCGTACAGTGTAGGATAGAAGGAGCAGAAAGAGGAAGACTCAACCGCATGCAGTACATAGTTATTAAAGGAAATAAGATTATCTACAACATGCAGGTTCTCATCATAGCATTCCTGAAGCCATGTGTCATAATCTTCATCGTAAGTATATGCGATGGTAAAGAGGAGTTCTTCTTTTCCACGAAAATGATGATAAAAAGCGCTGCGGGACGTATTCGACTTTTCAATAATCTCTGCTATGGTAGTCTCTTCATAACCATGCTCCTGGAACAATTCCCATGCGGCGTTCATAATTTTTTCTTTTGTTTTCTTTTTATAAGCTCTACGCATAAAATCCTCCCATTTTCACGTAGTTTCAAAGTAGGTAGTACAGTATATATTTTGTCAACTATATACAATTTATATGATAACATATAAATTCTATTAGTTCAACTTGACTATATCACTTTACTTTGATAAAATAGTAACATCAAAAATAAGAACGTAGTTCGGAATTTAGTTTGAAATTGGAAATGGAGGGAAGGGAAATGGAGCAGTTGAGGGTAGAAAGACCGTCCGGCAGGGAAGAGATGCACTATGCGCTTGAGGCAGCGCTTCTTATGGGGTTCCAGTCGGAGACGGCTGTTTTTCCGATTGCGTCTCCTGACGGGAAGGTTAAGCTCCCGGAGACAGAAGATGAACTTGCCGGGTACTGGAAGCTTACGTCCGCCGAGATACCGCAGGGATATCTTCCGGCGAAGAAGAAGGGACCGGTATATGATCTGGATTTCAGGGAAGAGAGGGGACTTGAGTATCTATTTTCAAGAGGCTTGTTCCTGAAGGATGAGGATTCTGACCTGCTGCCGGACAAGCTGGATGTGAAGCTTGTACTTCCGGACGACGCCGACGAATGGATGCTTGCAGCGGCATGTAATGTCGCGTTCCGGTTCGGGATGGAGACGACGGCTTATGAAGGCAGGATTCTCGCGCCAAAGGGATATGCGGGGAACGCGGTTGTGTTCTCCTTCGCAGAGCAGGCGGAGATTACATATCAGGAGTCTGGACAGGAGTCTGACGGTGCGGTGCAGGTGCAGATCTGCGGAAATGGAACAGAACTTTTGGAGCTTTCAAGTCTTTTGTGTGAGAAATTCCCGCTGACAGACAGTGTATGGAAGAACTGGCGGGATGTGCTTCTTGACTGGACGGATGATTTTGCCATGCAAGGTGCAGACGGACAGCTTGCCCATCTTCTGGTGGCTTCCGGGGCGAATGACGGACTGGCGCTCTATGGCTCGCCGGAGATTAGTGAAGTACAGAAAGACTATTTTAAAGAAGCGAAGATCTATAATCACAAGTCCGGAAAGAAGATCTATGAGAAGAATTATGAGCTTCCCTGGGAAGTAGATATCTTTGAGCAGATTCTTAAGGATGAGGTGTATCCGGTATTAAAAGAAGGAGACCGGATAAGCATAGAAGGCGCGCTGAGTGAAGATGCTTCTGTCCGGGAACGGGTCGTAAGCCGTATCAGGGAAGAGGCGCAGGCGGTCGGCGCGGATGTTGAAGAGATTCAGCTGGTCTGCGCATATAAGCAGGGCTATTCCTGGATGGATGAGATCGTCATTCCGGCGGTGAAGGATCAGAAGATACAGCAGATCGAGATATTCTTCAGGCCGTTTCTCCCGGAAGGGGAGACGGTATGGCTGGATGAGAACGGCGCGACGCCGTCTTACCATAACCTGAAAGCGGACGATCCGGACAGATGGTATGACCTGCCCATCCGTTATCTGCAGGAACTGTATCCGATCCAGGATATCCTGACAGAGAAGCTGTCCGTTACTGAGGAACGGGTTATTTTCAAGGCTTATGAGGGCGCGGAAGATCTGACTTATCTCTGCCGGATGACGGCGGATGACGGCGGCGTCCGGGAATATAAGTATCTTGCCAGATGTTCAGAGAGACCGTATCTTGACGCATATCCGAAGCTTGGGAAGGTACACCCTGCGACAGGATATATGAGAGTCCTGGTGAACGATAAAGAGATACTCAACCGGAAGCTTACCACGGATCTGGAACGGATCTGGGAGATCTATCAGAGTCAGGTACTGCCGGAATGCCGCGCGTATATCGAAGAGAAGACAGACGGGCAGGTGCATGCCGATATGCAGCCCTTCTTCCAGAAGCTGTCCCTTGAGGTATGGGCAAGCGAACCGGATTACCGGACGGGAAGCCGGGAGGATCTGATCTCCTCACTGGATGCGCTCCATGAGGATCTGTACTTTGTGGGAAGCGATTATTTCAAGAATTACGGCGTACAGACCGCGGACGAGCTCTTCGACGCGCCGGGGCTTATCCTGCCGGAGATACATAAGCGGGAGGGCGCGCCGTCATTTAAGGTAACCCTGTATGAACTGCAGAAAGAAGAAGCGTGTATCCTGTGTGAAAACAAGGCGTGTGAGAAAAAGGCGTGCGGGAAGCAGGAAGACGGTCTGTGTAATCCATGTGGCAAAGACATGCATAATGAAGTAATTGCAAAAGAGAAGAAACGCAGTCAGGTATCTCTTAAGATTACCCGGATTACCGGCCGGGAAGGGAAGCTGATTGTTGAGATCCCGGTTAAGGGCGCAAAGGAAGAGGTTACCGCCGCCTATGCGAGACTGTTTTCAGAAGGAATCCTCTCATGCAGCCAGGAGATTGACGGCTGCTACGAGATTCATTTTATCGGAGAAGAGGGCAATATCTATCCGGCGTCTGTGCCTCCAAAGGCCGCCGTTCCGGTTAGAAATATCACGGAAATTGATCTGCACGAGAATGAACTGATCGGATATGAGACATATCTTGAGATTATGGAACAGCTCCGGGGCGTGCGTGGTATCCGGATCTTCGAGGCCGCCCGGTCATATCAGGGGCGAAGGCTCTATGGGATCTGGCTTATGCCGCAGTATGAGGGATATCTGTCTATGACAAAGCGTTTAACCAGGTGTCCGGGCGAGATCATCAACGCAAGGCATCACGCCAATGAAGTCTCCAGCACGAACGCCTCCTTTATCCTGCTTAAGAAGCTTTTGACGGCAGATATCTACAAGGAGCTTCCGGATAAACTGAATCTGGTGCTTGTGCCTGTGGAGAATGTGGACGGCGCGGCGATCCATTATGAGCTTCAGAAGGAGCACCCTTACTGGAAGTTCCATGTGGCAAGGTTCAACGCCATAGGGATGGAGTTCTACCGACACTATTTCAGGCAGGATACCATCCATAAGGAAGCGATGGGGATCACAAGACTGTATGAAAAGTGTGCGCCGGATATCATGGTGGATAACCACGGAGTGCCAAGCCACGAGTGGGAACAGCAGTTTTCAGGCTATACGTCTCCGTCCTATAAAGGCTTCTGGCTTCCACGGTCCCTGCTCTACGGATATTTCTGGTACGTGACGGATCCGGAATATAAAGATAATTATCCGGTCAATAAGAAGATGGAGGATGTGATCGCCGACAGGATTGCTATGGATGATACGATGGCGGCGTGGAACAGGGAGTGGAGCGCGCAGTTTGAAAAATATGCCCATGCGTGGATGCCGAAGCTTTTCCCGGCAGACTATTATAAAGAGATGATTAACTACTGGATACCATATACATTCGATCCAAACCATGGATATACATCTGTCCGTTACCCCTGGATCACTACGGTGGCGTATACCAGCGAGGTGGCGGACGAGACGGCGCAGGGAGAATACCTGAACCTCTGTGCAAGGGCACATGTAGCCCATGATGAAGCGACGCTTCAGATGCTTATGGAGGCGGTACATATAAGAAAATGCGGCTTTACGTGCCGCGACGGGCAGATCTTTGCCGAATATCTGCGATTAAGGCCGATGATCGTGGAAAATTCGGAGAAAAGATAAATATTTATTATAGCAGGAGGAGGATTTTTAAATGGAACTTGTGAAATTACTTGGTGTTCTGATCGTAATCGTTGGGTTTGCGCTTAAGCTGGATTCGATCCTGATTATTTTCCTGGCGCTCATCACCACAGGTATCGTGGGAGGCCTTGGAGTTGGCGGACTCTTAGAGACGATCGGAGTGAATTTCGTAGCGAACAGAAGTATGGCGATCTTTATCATGATTCTTCTGATCACCGGCGTTCTTGAAAGGAACGGTCTTCGGGAGGCGGCTACCGACCTGATCAAGAAGGTAAAGGGAGCCACTGCGGGAAAGGTGGTTGCGGCATACGGTATCATGCGTGGTATCTTCGGTGCATTTAACGTAGGTTTCGGAGGCGTTGCGGGCTTCGTGCGTCCGGTTGTCCTTCCGATGGCGGAGGCAGCCGTAAAGAACCAGGGACATGAGGCGAAGGAAGAACATGTTGAAGATATCAAGGGAATGGCGTCCGCGATGGAGAACATCACATGGTTCTTCTGGCAGGTACTCTTCGTAGGAGGTTCAGGCGGCATCCTTGTACAGAGCACACTTGCCTCTCTTGGATATGAAGTAGAGCTTATCGAGCTTGCCGCGGCAGAGATTCCGGTTGCGATCTTCGCTCTTATTGTCGGCTGCTCGGTAACGCTTGTAACAGATAAGAAACTTACGAAGAAATACTATGGCGGCAAGTAAGCAGGGGGGAGTGAGAATATGGCTAATTTAAAATTTATACAGATAAATGAAGTATTAGGTGCGAACCTGCTTAACATGGTATGGGTGATTATCGGCCTGATCGCGATCTATGCAGGAGTGAAGAACCTTCTTGACCAGGAGAATCCGTCCAGATATGGGACCGCCGTTTTCTGGTGTTCCTTCGGCGTCGTGTGCGGCTTTGGTACATGGCTTCCGGCGAAGGTTTCCGGCGTCCTTGTTATCATTATGTGTCTGCCGCCGATCTTCAAGAGAGTGAAGGTCGGAAAGGTTGATACTCCGTCCAAAGAGCATACGATTGAACAATATCAGAAGGTGGGGATGAAGATCTTCTTCCCGGCGGTCTGTGTAGGTATCTTTTCGCTCGTATTTGCATTTTTCAGCAATTTAAGCTCTATGGTTGCGGTTACGCTTGGAGTTATTGTTGCAATGATCAT
Source organism: uncultured Dorea sp. (assembly GCA_947063855.1). GTDB lineage: Bacteria > Bacillota > Clostridia > Lachnospirales > Lachnospiraceae > Sporofaciens. The sequence goes on along the minus strand of CAMSTW010000010.1, from coordinate 1,812 downwards.
CCTGATGGTTTATAATCCAAGTGAGAACAAACCGGCTGTATTTTTGAAGGAGTCTGAGAGATTTCTTTCCATCATGGGACCGTTATGTATGCTTCCGCAGCTTCTGGGCTGTCTTGGCGGCGTATTTACCGCGGCAGGCGTCGGAGACGTGGTAGCGGGTATCGTAGAGAAGATTGTCCCCAAGGGAAATGTGAATGTCGGTATCATCGTGTTTGCCATAGGTATGGCATTATTTACCATGATTATGGGAAATGCATTCGCAGCGATTACGGTTATTACGGTTGGTATCGGAGGACCTTTTGTTCTTGCATACGGCGCCGATCCGGTTATAATCGGTATGCTGGCTCTTACCTGTGGTTACTGCGGCACTTTATGTACGCCGATGGCGGCGAACTTCAACATCGTTCCGGTGGCAATCCTGAATATGAAGGACCGCTGGGGCGTAATCAAGAAGCAGGTGATCGTGGCCGTCATCATGCTGGTATTCCAGATCTGTTATATGATGCTCTTCAAATAAGTGTCCGGGAGATGGCGTACTCATACGGTGTTCTGTGAATCTTTGACGGATACCGTCAGATTAGCAGATGATATTAAACTGTGCAGGATACCGTTCGATGGGCATACGATATTAAACTGTGCAGGATATCGTCAGATTAGCATACGAAAATGTATCATAGTAAGGGATGAGGAAGAGATGACACGTAATATGGAACGTGGCGCGAGGATTGTGATAGAAGAGTGGATGCAGGTAAAGAGAAGGGATAAGCTTCTGATCGTTACGACAAAGGATCACCTGGAAGAGTCGAGAGCCCTTAGAAAGCAGGCGGTGGGGAAGGTGCACTCTGTAAGTTCTCTGGTCGTGGAGGACATGGGAAGGCATGTAGGTGTGTTTTTCGATATGAATGAGGAGATATTTGACCCATATACCGCGGTGATCGCGGCTACAGACTACTCTCTGGTAACAACGAAGGCGGCAAAGCGTGCCATACAGAAGCGTAAGAAGTTCCTGTCGCTTCCTCTTTCCACCAATGACGGAAGGTCTATGCTGGAATATGAATTCCTGACGATGGATACGAAGAAGAGCCGTCTGATGGCAAAGGTGATCATGAAGTATCTCCGCCACAGCACGGTCATCCATGTGACGACCCCGGCGGGCACGGACCTTAAGGTATATAAGGAGAACCGGAATCCCGGATTCTTTAACGGAGTAATCAAGGACGGTAAGGGGTATTCATCGGCGAGCATCGAGGTGTATGTATCCATCGAGGAGACGAAGACGGAAGGCGTCCTTGTATTGGACGGTTCTCTTGGATATATCGGAAGGGCTGATGAGCCCACAAGGATTCTCTTTGAGAAGGGCAGGATCACGGAGATAGAGGAAACACCTACCGGGGTGCGTCTCCGGAAGTATATGGAAGATTATAAGGATGAGCGGATCTATATAGGAGGGGAATTTGGAATCGGCCTGAATTCCTACTCCAAGTGCCTTGGAAATTGCTATATCGAGGACGAGTCGGCTTACGGAACCTTCCATATCGGGCTTGGCAGGAATCTGGCCCTGGGCGGACAGCAGAACGCCAACGGGCATTTTGACCTGGTATGTCTGGAACCGGATATCTATACGGATAACAGGCAGATCATGCAGCAGGGGAAGATTATCATACCGGAACCTGTAGTATATTAGGCGATGGTTATTATGTGTTCTTTGCCAGAGATGTTATGGTGTATATCACTCTCCTACAATCGGAGAGATGAAAAAAGTCCAGCTAAGAAATGTCAATAGGTAAAATGAAAAATGTTAAAAAAGTTTTT
>CAMSTW010000009.1 GCA_947063855.1 uncultured Dorea sp. | reverse complement strand
AGCAGGGAAGGCAGTGACCTTGAGAAGAGCATACGCATCATCGCCGCCACCAGAAAGAAACCGACGCCAAAGGCCACGGCCAGAATCAGCACCACATTGGGAATGGATGGAACCTGCTCGGCCAGTACCTGAAGATCCGGCTCCGATATGGTAATAATCACTCCAAGGAGAAAGCACAGCAGACAGACTACCCACAGCTTCATAGAGCGGGCCATCTTCGTCCCGACCCGCTCCCCCATCGGAGTCATGGCAAGCTCGGCGCCCAATGTAAAGAACATCATGCCAACGACCAGAAGCACCGCTCCGAACAGGAACAATAACAGGATACTGGGCGGGAGCGGCGCAATCGTGAAGCTAAGCAGTAATACAATCCCGATGATGGGGAGCACTGCCTTGAGGGCTTCTTCTAATTTTTCGGCGAATTTGGTCTGGTAAAAATCCATGAAATATAATCCTTCCTTTATCTGTTATATATAATGTAGCATACGGAAGAAGGTCTGCGCAATGTCATTTATATGAAATAATTCCACATAAGAAAGCCTTAACGTTTTCTTAGCAGACTTGCAATGCTTGGAAGAATTCGGTATAATGAGGTGGAAAATTGACAGGATGCACAAAGCTTCGGGGGAATCACTGATACAGCTCCCGGAAAAATACTGTAATCTAAAAAGAAAGATATTGGAGGAAGAGAAGATGTATATCAGCGAGATCAGGACATCGGCGCCGACAGACGAACGGATGCCCTTAGAGAGAAAGATGTATGAGACTCTGGATAAATTAAAGATACCCTATGAACAGGTGGATAACGATCCGGCCGCATCCATGGAGGAGTGCGCGGCCATCGACGAGGCGATTGGAACACAGATACGAAAGAATGTATTCCTGTGCAACCAGAAGAAGACCACCTTCTTCCTGCTGGTGATGCCGGCGGACAAGGCCTTTGACACCGCCGCGTTCAGCAAGAAGTTAGGGGTCTCCCATATGTCGTTCGCGCCTCCGGAGAAGATGATGGAGCATCTGGGGACGACGCCGGGGTCGGCGAGCGTTGCCGGGCTTCTGACGGACGAGGATGATTATGTGCAGGTGATTGTGGATAAAGAAGTGGCAGAGGCAGAGTGGTTCGGGTGCAATCCGGGGATTAATACGAGCCATTTGAAGTTCCGGACCAAGGATTTGCTGAATAAGTTTTTGCCGGCGATTCATCACAGGGCGAGGATTGTAGCGTTATAGGGCAGGTTCGGGGAATGATTCCTGATTGGCGGACAGCCCGGAAAATAGGGATAGAACGATATAAGGAGAGTATATGAAGACAGCAGAAGATTTGAGACAATTACTAGAACGGATCGACCACAGGGGATATCCGGCGTATAAGGACACGAAGGGGGCCTATCAGTTTCAGAGATATGTATTATCGATCGACCATGTACAGGGAGACCCTTTTGCGGCGCCTTCCAGGCTAAGCGTGAGGGTTCCCGGCAGGGCTGCGGGGTTCCCCGGAGAATTATTTGACAAGAAGCATAAACGGATTGCCCTGCAGGATATGTTGATCCGGAATTTCCATGAGCAGATCCAGCAGTATTCGTTTCAGGCGAAGGGCTCCGGCAAGAGCGGGATCATCAGCGTGACCAGATGTTCCCAGGAGATTCTGGAGAGGACGGCGTGTGAGATTAACCCTTCAAGCGGTGATGTGACGGTGCGGTTCGAGGTTGGTTTCCCGGCGAACGGACGTACCATCAACGCCCGGGAGCTTAAGAAGATCCTGTATGATTTCCTTCCTTCCTGCGTGGAGAAGGCGCTGTATTACGGGAGGCTTGACAAGAGGAAGGTGCAGAAGGTCATGGAGTTATCGGAAGACCAGGAAGCCATCCGCAGGCAGCTTTCGCCTATGGGACTGGTGGCTTTTGTGGCCAACGGCTCGGTTCTTCCCCGGGAGTCCGGCGTATCCCAGCGTCCTATGAAGGGGGCGGTTGCCTTCACTTCGCCAAGATCCATGGAAGTGACGATGGAACTTCCTTATAAGGGGAAGATCAGCGGTATGGGAATCCGAAAAGGGGTAACACTGATAGTAGGCGGCGGTTATCACGGCAAATCCACGCTTTTGAAGGCGTTGGAGACAGGCGTGTATCCGCACATTGCCGGAGACGGAAGAGAGTATGTGGTGACGGACCAGACGGCGATGAAGATCCGCGCGGAGGACGGACGGAGCATTAAGCATACGGATATCTCCATGTTCATCAACGATCTGCCAAACGGCAAGGATACGACGGCGTTCGATACGGAGGACGCCAGCGGAAGTACCTCGCAGGCGGCCAACGTGGTAGAGAGTATAGAGGCGGGTGCGAAGGTATTTCTGATTGACGAGGATACCAGCGCGACGAATTTCATGGTCCGGGATGAGTTGATGCAGCGGGTGATCCACAGGGATATGGAACCGATCACGCCGTTTATCGAGCGGGTTCGGGCGCTATATGAAGAATTCGGGATCTCTACTGTGATCGTGGCGGGAAGCTCCGGCGCATATTTTCAGGTGGCGGATTCTATCGTGCAGATGGACCGCTATGTACCTAAGGAGATTACGGAGTCCGCGAAGACGGCGGCGAAGGATTATCCAAAGCTTACACTTCCCGCAGAGGGGCCGAAGAAGCCGTCCTTTGACCGGAAGATCCGCAGTTATCCGGGGCTTAAGAGCAAGGGGCGCATCAAGATTAAGACTATGGGAAGAGACGGCGTGACACTGAACCACGAGACGATCGACCTAAGATATGTGGAGCAGCTGATGGACAGCGAACAGCTTGCATCCCTTGGAAATGTGGTGAAGCATCTGGAGGAAAATGTATTCGACGGCAGAAAGACCCTTGGGCAGACGATTGAGGAGTTGTACCGGAAGCTTGATTCACAGGGCCTTCGCGCCGTGTACGAGGGGAGCTGTCTTCCGGGGAATCTGGCGATGCCGAGAAAGCAGGAGATTTATGCCTGTCTGAACCGTTACAGGAAGCTTGGAACATCTGGCGTTACTATTCACGGGGCCGCGCACTGCGCTGCGCGGCATCCGAGCCAATAAAGTAACGCTTGCAGGCATAAAGCCCCTTGCCGAAGGCAACTTTTCATGGGCTTTATGCGTTACAATTCGCGGCCAATTAGGCCGTGAATTGTAACCATCTGGCAGATAGACAGCAACGCTGTACTAGAAGGCGGTTGACATTTTTACCATGCAAATTTATAATGATTACAGTCATAGAATAAGGGGTTGGGAACATGAGAGTGATTGCAGGCAATGCAAGAAGGATACAGCTTAAGACTTTAGACGGCATCGAGACGAGACCGACAACAGACCGTACCAAGGAGACATTATTCAATATGCTGGCTCCTTATCTGTATGACTGCATTTTCCTGGATCTGTTCGCGGGAAGCGGCGGTATCGGGATTGAGGCGCTCAGCAGGGGGGCGATGGAGGCCGTGTTCGTTGAGAACAATCCAAAGGCGATGCAGTGTGTGAAGGAGAATCTCACCCGCACGCATCTGGAGAGGAAGGGCATGACCATGTCGATGGATGTCATGACGGCTCTCTATAAGCTGGAGGGGGAGAAGCAGTTCGACTACATTTTCATGGACCCGCCTTACGGGCAGGGACTTGAGGGCAGGGTTCTCAGCTATCTGTCCGAGTCATCGCTTCTTGCACAGGAAGGCGTGATCATCGTGGAAGCAGCGAAGGATACGGACTTTGACTATGTGAAGGAGATGGGATTTGCCATCATCAAGAATAAGATCTATAAGACGAACAAGCATATATTCCTTGAGCCGTCCGGAAGGAGGCAGATATGTTAAGAGCAATCTATCCGGGAAGCTTTGACCCGGTCACGCTGGGACACGAGGATATGATCCGCAGGTCCTCAAGGCTTGTGGATGAATTAGTTGTCGGAGTCTTGAATAATAAAGCAAAAAGTCCGTTGTTTTCTGTAGAAGAACGTGTTAAAATGTTAGAGGAAGTCACGAAGGACCTGGCGAATGTGCGGATTATTCCATTCGGGGGACTGCTCGTGGATTTTGCCCGCAGGATGGATGCGTGCATGGTGATACGCGGATTGCGGGCGATTACGGATTTTGAATATGAACTACAGATGTCCCAGATGAACCATAAGATGGAGAACAGGGTTGAGACCGTATTTTTGACGACCAGTCTTGAGTATTCATACTTAAGCTCTACCACGGTGAAGGAAGTGGCGGCTTTTGGGGGAGATATTTCTCAGTTTGTGCCGGAGATCGTCGCAGACAGGATTACAGAGAAGATGAATGAGAAGGAGAGTGTAGATTAATGAGCAGCCGTATTGAACAGATTATTGAGGAGATAGAAGAGTATATCGACAGTTGTAAGTTCCAGCCGCTGTCCACTTCTAAGATTATCGTGAATAAGGATCAGATGGACGAGCTTCTTAGGGAGCTTCGGATGAAGACGCCGGATGAGATCAAGCGTTACCAGAAGATCATTGCCAATAAGGACGCGATTCTGGCAGACGCCCAGGCGAAGGCGGACAGTATGATCGAGGAGGCGCAGATTCATACCAGCGAGCTGGTCAGCGAGCATGAGATCATGCAGCAGGCCTACGCCCAGGCGAATGAGATTGTAACCGCCGCCACAGAGCAGGCTCAGGAGATTCTGGATAACGCTACCAGTGATGCCAACGATATCCGGATCGGCGCGATGCAGTATACGGACGATCTGCTGGCGAATGCGGAGAGCATCATCGGGCATACGCTGGACAGTTATACCACGAAGTACGACGGTCTTGTTAACTCCTTACAGGAGTGCTACGATATGGTCCGCAATAACCGTTCCGAGCTTGAGATACCGGATCAGTCCCAGAGAGGGCTTGAGGCAGAGTACGGCGCTGGCGCGCCGGAGCCGGAAGACGAGTATACCGTGGATGCGGATGATTTGATTTAGGAACTGTACCAGTATAACCTAGTACAGAAGATAACCATAAGCGAACAGACTGGTGACCAGTGCGGTGACCAGTTTTTCTATTATATAAGGGACGATGGGAAGGTCCGTATCCTGCAGCATGGCTCTGGTCTGCGCGGCGGCGCACCATCCGCCAAATGACGTCAGGGCAAGTGTCAGTACCAGCTTCATTCCTTCCGGCAACGTTTTGCTGCAGATCATGGTGACTCCGGAAGTAATCTCAAGGGACGGCAGGAGGAACATGGATAAAAGCGAAGGCGCTGCCGGAATCATCGCTGCATAAGAGATGATGATCGAGAAGAGGATGATATAACCTCCAATCCTGGTAATGGTCTCGAACCCGTTCATAATGCAGGCATCCAGCGACATGTTTTCCGTGGCGGCCGCTGCGGCGCCGGATGATCCGGTACAGGTTCCTGCCGGGATACCATAGATTCGGCGGAAGACGAAGCTTAACAGGATTGGAGTCAGCATTACAATCAGCAGGAGCGAAAGCGTCTGTCCCGGCATCCGTAAGCTCTGCCATATGACATAGCTGATGATAAACATGGGGCTTGTGTTGTTGCAGAAGGACAGGAGATAGCAGGCTTCCTGTCTTGTGATCGCGCCTTTCTTAAGCAGATCGGCAGCCGCCTTGCTCCCCATAGGGCAGCCGCACAGGAAGCCCGTCAATATCACAAAGGTTCCGTAGGGTGTAACTCCAAAAAATCTGCACAGAAGGGGCGCGGCGATCCGTGTGATCACGTCGATGGCGCTGCTGTGTATCAGAAGATTGGATATGATGATAAACGGCAGAAGCGTTGGGAGAACCGTATGAAACCAGAGAAGGAGTCCCGTGCTTGCTCCCTGGAACGCAGACTGCGGAAAGGCAAGCAGGGAAATAAAAAAGAGAATACTGCATGTGGCATAAAGGGTTCGTTTCATAAAAGGCATCCTGTTTTATTTTCTCTTGAATTAATTCTATGGAACTGGTTGATTTTTTATGAAGGGTGTAACATAATATAATCAGGAAGTAATCTCATGTATCTGTCTGGACGGCGGTTGGCTGCGGCAGGTGTGCCGGGATTACAGAAAGAACAAGAAGAAAAGAGAGGTAGATTTAAGATGGCAGTGTTAGAAAGCTTAGAACCACAGAAGGTATTCCAGTTTTTTGAGGAGATCTGTCAGATCCCGCGGGGAACCTTCGACACGAAGCGCATCAGCGATTATTGTGTTGCATTTGCAAAGGAGCGAAAGCTGGAGGTCATTCAGGACGAGGCGAACAATGTAATCATCAGAAAGCCCGGTACAAAGGGATATGAATCATGCGAACCGGTTATCCTGCAGGGACATCTTGATATGGTATGTGAGAAGACAGCCGGCTCCAGCCACGATTTCAAGACGGACGGGCTTGATCTCTACATTGAGGACGGTTACCTGAGAGCGAAGGACACCACTCTTGGCAGTGACAACGGAATCGCGGTTGCGATGGCGATGGCAATTCTGGACAGTAAGGATATCCCGCATCCTCCGATCGAGGCGTTATTTACCGTTGACGAAGAAGACGGCATGGGCGGCGCCCACGCGGTTGACTTAAGTGTATTGAAGGGCCGCAAGCTTATCAATATAGATTCCGAGGAAGAAGGGATCTTGACGACCGGATGCGCAGGAGGGATCCAGTATGAGACGATCCTGCCTGTCTCAAAGGAGAAGAGAAGCGGAACGCTTATGACCGTAAGGATCCACGGCCTTCTGGGCGGACATTCCGGCGCAGAGATCCATAAGCAGCGCGGTAATTCGAACAAGATGGCCGGACGTCTCCTCTACCGTATTGCAAAAGAGTGTACGCTTAACCTTGTCAGCATCAACGGAGGCACCAAGGATAACGTGATTACCCTTGACACTACGGCTGAGTTTCTGATCCCGGAAGGACTGGCCGAGGCGGTTTCCGGCAAGGTGCAGGAGATGGAGAAGATCTGGGTAGACGAGTTCATGGGCGAAGAGCCAGGGCTTAAGACAGACGTATCTTCTGCGGCTGTCACAGACTGCGAAGTATTGGATGATGCGTCGACAGAGCGTGTGATTGCATATCTGATGCTGTGCCCCAACGGACTTCAGGAGTTCAGCCGCAAGCTTGAAGGCGTGGTTGAGACTTCGCTGAATCTTGGTATCCTTGAGACCAGGGAAGATGGTGTCAGGACGGTATTCCAGATTCGAAGCTCTGTCGAGACCAGAAAGCATCAGCTCAAAGAACAGCTGGAGCAGTGCGCGAAGGTGACAGGAGGAGAGGGCAGGATTACCGGTGAGTATCCGGCATGGCAGTATGACCCGAACTCAGAGCTTCGGCAGATCATGGTAGATACATATAAGGAACTCTATGGAGAGGAACCAGTTGTTTCCGCGATTCATGCCGGCCTGGAATGCGGACTTTTCTTAGGAAAGCGTCCGGATCTGGACTGCGTGTCCTTTGGACCGAACCTTAAGGATGTACATTCCGTTAACGAGGCGCTGGATCTGGAATCCACAAAGAGGTCCTGGGATTATCTGAAGGCAGTTCTTAAGAATTGTAAGTAAGTGAATTTCAGGAGCGCGGTCCGACAGCCGAAAATTGAATAAGCAAGAAACTTATCCAGAAATAACTTGTGATAGAAGTAGTCATGTTTAAATGTGGCTGCTTCTTTTTTTGTCTCGGAAATCCTTACTCCGACAGGCAAAGATTTTTCCACCTGTACGGTTGTAAATCCATTTCCAGTGCACAGGAAGCTGAGCGGCACTTCAATCGTACAGCCGAAAATCTTCCGCTTGTACGGCTGTAAATCCATTTCCAGTGCACAGGAAGCTGAGCGAACCTTCACCCATACAGCCGAAAATCTTCCGCTTGTACGACTGTAAATCCATTTCCAGTGCACAGGAAGCTGAACGGCACTTCACCCGTACAGCCGAAAATCTTCCGCTTGTACGGTTGTAAATCCATTTCCAGTGCACAGGAAGCTGAACGGCACTTCACCCGTACAGCCGAAAATCTTCCGCTTGTACGGTTGTAAATCCATTTCCAGTGCACAGGAAGCTGGGATATGTCCTTCCTATAAGCAGACATTCAAGGGCGCTTTTAACGGAGGTGAGATCCACGACTTACGAAGACTTAGGCTCGAAGGCTTTCCTGAGAGTCTTAGTCGTAGTTAGTCGTTAGCTCACCGGAGTGTTGCCCAGTCTGCGTTAGGAAGGACATATCCCAGCTTCCGTCCCCTGAACAATCCCAACCGCACAGACAGAATTTTTTTGCGCCTAATCCACAACGGATTGAAAAATACCGCGCTATTCCACAATGTTTTCCACAATTGTGAGGAAAGTTTTCCAGATTAGCGTCACTGATTCCTGGTATAGCAGCTCTTAAGTCTTCATATAGTGAGAAAAAAGGCTTTTTATCATGTTGATGCAGAAAATGAAAGAACTGTCCATAGCCATTTTCCTGACGGCGTTTTTTATTGTACTGGGAACGGAGTATCTGAGGGAGCTGGGACGGTATCACAGCCAGCAGCAGCAGACCATAGCGGATCCGCAGTTCCGCAGGGACTTTTTCTCCGATTCCATGCGGGAAAACCGGGAACGGTTATCGGAAGAGTGTAAAACTTTCCTCACAAATGTGGAAAACGATGTGGATTATTACCCGATTCCAGAATCTTCTGTGGATAAGTCGCTGAAAACCTCCTACGTAGACGGGTGGATGTCGGAGCGGACATACAAAGGAAAGAGGGGGCATGAAGGGACGGATATCATGGCAAGCGCCGATAAACGGGGGCTTTATCCGGTTCTGAGCATGACGGACGGGGTCATTACCAGCCTTGGATGGCTGGAAAAGGGAGGATATCGTGTGGGAATCACGTCAGATAGTGGTATCTATTATTACTACGCTCACCTTGACTCTTATGCAGACATCGAAGAAGGGCAGAATATAAGGGCCGGAGACCTGTTGGGGTATATGGGGGACTCCGGATATGGACCTGAGGGGACGAAGGGGCAGTTTGCGGTTCATCTCCACGTCGGAATCTACTCTTTCGCGGATGGTAAGGAGATCAGCGTGAACCCTTATTACGTCCTTCTGTCTCTGGAAGAGAAGAAATTGGAGTATGAATTTTCTTAAAATCTGAATTTTCCGAATTTTTACTTTTTCAAACAGGCTATAGAGTTACCAGGCCGGATGTGTTATACTTAAAAAGATATGTATTTTTGTGTATGTAAGGAGGAGACCCATGAATCTGCCAGCCGGATTTGAGGAGAAGATGCGCCGTCTTCTGGGGGATGAGATGGAGGCGTATCTGGCGTGTTATGATGAGCCGAGATATTATGGGCTGCGTGTGAATACAAGTAAGATCTCTGTGGAGGAGTTTCAGAAGATCTGCCCCTTTGAGATTACCCCGGTTCCGTGGATTGAGAACGGGTTCTATTATGACGGGGAGACGGTATCGCCCGCCAGGCACCCATATTATTTTGCCGGATTGTATTATCTGCAGGAGCCAAGCGCCATGACGCCGGCAAACCGGCTGCCCATAGAGCCGGGGGACAAGGTTCTGGATGTCTGCGCGGCGCCGGGAGGGAAGGCGACAGAGCTTGGCGCAAGACTTTTGGGGGATGGACTGCTTGTTGCCAATGATATCAGCAGTTCAAGGGCGAAAGGACTGCTTAAGAATATAGAAGTATTTGGGATTGGCAATGTGCTGGTCTTGAGTGAGGAACCGGGAAGACTTATACAGTATTTTCCGGAATACTTTGACAAGATATTAATCGACGCACCCTGCTCCGGGGAAGGCATGTTCCGCAAGGAGCACAAGATGGTGAAGGCCTGGGAGGAACACGGGCCGGAATATTTCTGCAATATCCAGAGGAGCATCATCCTTGGGGCGGCGCAGATGCTAAAGCCGGGAGGGCTTTTGCTGTATTCCACCTGTACCTTTGACGGAAGGGAGAACGAGCAGATCATCTCCCTGCTGAGAGAGCAGAATCCGAAGTTTCAGATTCTGAAGATCGCGCCTTATGAGGGATTTACCCCGGGGATGCCGGGGCTGGCCCGGCATCCCGATGAGGAGCTTAAGAAGACTGTGCGGATCTTCCCCCATAGGATGAAGGGCGAAGGGCATTATGTGGCGCTGCTTAAGAAGGAGACAGAGGACTTGGGTCAGGAATCCCGGGAAATGATAAAAGCGGGTTCTGTAAAGACCGGAGGCGGGGCGAAGATACCGGAACCTCTGGCAGAGTTCCTCAGGGATGTTTCCTGGGAGATTGACGGCAGGCGGCTGGACATTCGCAAAGAGCGCATCTATTACATGCCCTTGGATCTTCCGGATGTCAGGGGAATCCGTTTCCTTAGAACGGGACTTCTGTTAGGCGAGCTTAAGAAGAACCGTTTTGAGCCAAGCCAGGCGCTGGCCATGTGTCTCAGGAAGACAGAATATGCCCGCTGTCTGGATTTTCCGGCGGAGGATGCGCGGGTGCTGCGTTATCTGAAGGGAGAGACGCTGGATGTGGAGGAGCTGGTTTCTGCGAAGGAGAAGGGATGGAGGCTCGTCTGTGTGGATGGATTTCCGCTTGGGTGGGGCAAGCTTGGAGGCGGCGTCCTTAAGAATAAGTATCTGCCGGGATGGAGGCTGCGCTGATGATACGTCTGGATAAGTATCTGGCGGACATGGGGATTGGAACCCGCCAGGAGGTTAAAAGATATATCCGCAAGGGACAGGTTATGGTGAACCAGAAGATTGTGAAAGCTCCGGAGCATAAGCTTAAGGAAGAGGATGACCAGGTGTTCGTGGACGGCAGGAGGATCGACTATGTTTCTTATGAATATTATATGCTGAACAAGCCGGCCGGAGTGGTCTCTGCAACGGAGGATCTGCGGGAGACAACGGTCATAGACCTGATCCGGGACAGGAAGCGTAAGGATCTGTTCCCGGCAGGAAGGCTTGATAAGGATACCGAAGGTCTTCTTCTGATCACCAATGACGGACAGCTGGCGCACCGCCTGCTGTCTCCCAGGCATCATGTGGACAAGACTTATTATGCAAGGATTCGGGGATGTGTGACCGAAGAAGACGCCGCAGGATTTGCCGCGGGCGTGGATATCGGCGCCCCCGGCGCCGGGGAGCTGACGATGCCCGCCCGTCTTGAGATTCTCCGAAGCGGCAGTGAATCGGAGATCCTGCTTACCATACAGGAAGGAAAGTATCATCAGGTGAAGCGTATGTTTCAGGCCATAGGCAAGGAGGTCGTCTATCTGCGGCGGGAGCGTATGGGCAGCCTGGTGCTCGATAAGGAACTGAAGCCGGGCGAATACCGGCCTCTTACAGAGAAGGAGTTAGAGAATGTTAAAAACGAAGATGCTTGAGGATATTGAGGCTGTAATCTTTGATATGGACGGGACTCTGATCGACTCTATGTGGATCTGGCCCTCTGTGGATGTGGATTTCTATAAGAGGCATCATCTGACTGCGCCGGAACGTTTTCCGGATGAGATGGAGGGGATGAGCTTCTCGGAGGTTGCCAGGCTGTTTCTTGAGATGTTCCCCGCCCTTGAACGCACACCGGAGCAGATCATGGAGGAATGGACCGAGATGGCTTATGAGCGGTATATGCACGAGGCGCCTCTGAAAACGGGCGTCTATGAATTCATAAAGGAGCTGCGTTCTCAGGGGAAGAAGATCGGGATTGCGACCAGCAACGGCAGGGGCCTGGTGGACGATACCCTTAAGTCCCTGGGCGTGTCGGAGTGCTTCGACGTGGTGCGGACGGCCTGTGAGGCGGCGAAAGGCAAGCCGGCTCCGGATGTGTATCTTATGGTTGCGAAAGAGCTGGGCGTCAGGCCGGAACACTGCCTTGTGTTCGAGGATGTACCGATGGGTATCCTGGCAGGAAAGAATGCGGGGATGAAGGTATGCGCCGTGTACGATGAAGCCTCAAAGAATCAGGAAGAGAAGAAGAGAAGCCTTGCGGATTACTATATCTGCGGGTATGATGATATCAGGAAGGAAACATACGAGATACTATAGACAGGAACAGGACATGGAAGTTAAGAAGGAAATGTACGGGGGATGATAGATGGGAACAGGATTTTTGCCTGTCTGCAGGCAGGATATGGAAGAACGGGGATGGAATCAGGTGGATTTTGTCTATGTGTCGGGAGACGCTTATGTAGATCATCCCTCCTTTGGACACGCCATCATTACCCGGGTCCTGGAGGCTTATGGATACCGGGTGGGAATCATCGCCCAGCCGGACTGGAAAGATCCGGAAAGCATCACGGTGTTTGGCGAGCCAAGGCTTGGATTCCTTGTTTCCGCCGGCAATATGGATTCTATGGTGAACCACTATTCCGTGTCGAAGAAGCCGCGAAAGACGGATGCATTTACCCCGGGCGGCCAGATGGGGCGGCGGCCGGATTATGCGGCGGTAGTCTACGGCAATCTGATCCGCCGGACGTATAAGCGCACGCCTGTGATCCTGGGCGGTATCGAGGCCAGTCTCAGACGGCTTGCCCACTATGATTACTGGTCGGACCGGTTGAAGCGTTCCGTTCTTCTGGATGCGGGCGCCGACCTGATCTCCTACGGGATGGGTGAGCGTTCCATCGTGGAGATTGCAGAAGCGCTGGATGCCGGGCTTGATATCCGGGACATTACTTATATTCCGGGAACCGTCTATAAGACGAAGGATGCCGGAAGCGTCTACGACGGGGTGGTCCTCCCGGGATATGAGGAGATGGCTGCGGATAAGCTTCTATACGCCAGAAGCTTCTATACACAATACTGCAATACCGACCCATACGCAGGAAAGAGGCTTGTGGAGCCGTATGGGGAGCATTTGTACGTGGTACAGAATCCGCCGTCTCTGCCCCTTAGTCAGGCGGAGATGGACCGGGTCTACAGTTATCCTTACATGCGGACGTATCATCCGTCCTACGAGGCGGCGGGCGGCGTACCGGCCATCGCGGAGGTGAAGTTCAGCCTGATCAGCAGCCGGGGGTGCTTTGGCGGATGTAATTTCTGTGCACTGACTTTCCACCAGGGGCGCATCCTTCAGACCCGAAGCCATGAATCCCTGCTTGCGGAGGCAGGACAGTTTATCTGGGATGAGGAATTCAAAGGATATATCCACGATGTGGGAGGCCCTACGGCGAATTTCCGGCAGCCCTCCTGCGAGAAGCAGCTAAGATGCGGAGTCTGTAAGGACAGGCAGTGTCTCTACCCCGGACCCTGCCGGAACTTAAGAGTCGATCACCGGGACTATGTCACCTTGCTCAGGCGACTGCGGGAACTCCCCGGCGTCAAGAAGGTATTCATCCGCTCCGGTATCAGGTTTGACTATGTAATGGCGGATCCGGACGATACCTTTTTCAGGGAATTATGTGAGCATCATGTGAGCGGGCAGCTGAAAGTCGCGCCGGAGCATGTGTCGGATACGGTTCTTGAGAAGATGGGGAAGCCCGGGAACCAGGTGTATCAGGCCTTTGCCGACAAATATTACGCCATCAGCCGGCAGATACACAAGGAGCAGTATCTGGTCCCGTATCTGATGTCCTCCCATCCCGGTTCGACGATGAAGGAGGCAGTTCGTTTGGCAGAGTATCTGCGGGACCTTGGCTATATGCCTGAGCAGGTGCAGGATTTCTATCCGACGCCGTCGACGATATCTACCTGTATGTATTATACAGGGGTGGATCCGCGGGACATGAAGCCGGTGTATGTGCCGAAGAATCCTCATGAGAAGGCCATGCAGCGCGCATTGATCCAATATCGGAACCCGAAGAATTATGAGCTGGTTGCCGAGGCGCTTAAGAAGGCCGGACGCACAGATCTGATCGGGTATGGGAAGCAGTGCCTGATCCGTCCGCGGCGTGAAGAATCTGGCAGAGACACCCGTGCAGTCCTGCATTCTGATACGAAGAAGCAGGAAGGAGCCGGGAAGGACAGACGCGGCCAGCATCCCGGGAAGAAAAGGACAATCCGGAATATTCATAAGAAGAAAGCAAGATTATAAAGTCAGGAGATGATTCCAATGAGAATAGCAGTAGTAACAGGTGCATCCTCCGGTATTGGAAGGGAATTTGCCTTCCAGATACCGAAGCTTTACAAGAATTTAGATGAGTTGTGGGTAGTGGCAAGACGGACGGAACGCTTAAGGGAGCTGGAAGATCGTCTTGGGCTTCCGGTCCGGATCTTTGACGGCGACCTTAACAGGGATTATATCTTTGAGCGCATCGAGAAGGAGCTGTACCGGCGACGGGCCGATATCCGCATGCTGGTCAACAGCGCGGGATACGGCAAAGCAGGTCGCTTTGGGACGATTGATGCGAAGGAACAGCTTGGCATGGTCAGTCTGAACTGCCAGGCATTGACAAAGCTTACCCAGATCTGCCTGCCCTATATGTCCAGAGGAAGCCGTCTGGTCAATGTGGCTTCGGCGGCCGCATTTGCCCCCCAGCCCGGTTTTGCCGTGTACGCGGCCTCCAAATCCTACGTCTACAGTCTGTCCCAGGCGCTGCGCCGGGAACTCATGACGCAGGGGATTATCGTGACCGCCGTGTGTCCGGGACCCGTGGATACCGAGTTCTTCCAGCGTTCCGGTACGCTTCCTGGTTCCTTCAAGAAGGCGGCAAAGGCAGATGTAAGCAGGGTGGTGCGTAAGGCACTTAAGGATTCGGCGGCCGGGAAAGGCGTATCCGTCTATGGCCCGATGATGAAGGGATTATGGGCGGCGTCAAAGCTCATCCCTTATTCACTGACGACACGGATTTTGAAGAAGACGAATCATATCGAATAATCTATGAAATCACAAGGGAGTATCATATCATGAAGATTGAGAAGGGACAGCCCGGCTATATAAAGGGACAGAAGCGGAGATACCTGATATGGGCGATTGCAGAATTTGCAGTTGTGACGGCCGTATTTATCCTGGGCTATGTACAGACGAAATCAAAGAACAATCTGTTTACGGTCATTGCGGCCGTGGGCTGTCTTCCGGCGGCAAAGATGCTGGTGGAATTCATCGTACTGTATCCCCACAGAGGGATAGACGATGAGAAGTATCTGGAGATAGAGGCGCGGGCGCCTCTGATCTTGCGGGTCTACGATCTGGCGCTCTCCGGCGCGCAGAAGATCATGCCGGTGGACGCCATCGTGATATCCGGCAATGTTGTCTGCGGCTACACCAGCAGCCCGAAGACGGATGAGACCATTGCGGCCCAAAGCATCAAGAAGGCGCTTGAGGATAACCGGTACGAGAAGATGACCGTGAAGATCTTCCACAATTATGCCAAGTTCCTCTCGCGGGTTGAGGGAATGAACAGCATCGCGTCGGTAGAACAGCCGGAGGATTTAAAAAGAGAACAGAATATCCGTAACATTATATTCCATCTGTCCATGTGAAGACGCTATAGATATAGAAGCATTTACAGTCAGAGAAGGAATGCAACCGAATCAAAAGTAGAACCAGGCAGTCTATGAAAGAGATTATAATTAACAGGAATGAAGCAGGGCAGCGTTTCGATAAGCTTCTGGGAAAATATCTTTGTGAGGCGCCGAAAAGCTTTATCTATAAGATGCTGCGTAAGAAGAATATTGTACTGAACGGCAAGAAGGCCTTCGGAAATGAGAAGCTTGTACAGGGCGACGTCGTACGGCTGTATCTGGCAGAGGATACGATACGGAAGTTCGCATCCGGGAAACCGGTGATACAAAAGATACCGGATCTGCCGGAGACGATTGAGATTGTCTACGAAGACCCGCAGATCCTCCTGCTGAATAAACCGGCGGGGATGCTCTCCCAGAAGGCTCAGAAAGAGGATGTGTCTGTAGCAGAGTATGTGATCATGTATCTTCTGGAATCGGGGAAGCTGTCCCAGGCGGACCTTCAGACCTTCCGGCCGTCCATCTGCAACCGGCTGGACCGTAACACCAGCGGGCTGATCATAGCGGGAGTAACGCTTGACGGCCTGCAGACGATGGCGCGGCTTCTCAGGGAGCGGACCCTGCGCAAGTACTATCTGTGTGTTGTGACAGGAGAGATTACCGGGCCTGCACATATCAGGGGATTCCTTACGAAGGATGCAAAGACCAACAGGGTCAGGGTCACACAGAAGGGGGATACTCCCATTGAGACCGAGTATTTTCCACTGGCGTATAAGGATGGCCTGACCCTTCTCAAGGTACATCTGATCACCGGAAAGACACATCAGATCCGGGCGCATCTTGCATCTGTGGGACACCCTCTGTTAGGCGATTACAAGTACGGTGTCCGCAGTCTGAATGATGTGTATAAGAAGCGGTTTCAGATCACGGCACAGCTGCTTCATGCATGGCAGATTACATTTCCGCAGATGGACGCGCCCTTTGAAGAACTGTCCGGGAAGACCTTTACCGCGGATGTGCCGGCCGGATTCCATAATCTGGCGCGGGAGATGGGATGGACGGACAAGACGAGACAGGAGGAGGCGGCGTGGCTACATGGAATTCAAGAGGACTCAGGGGGTCCACGTTAGAAGAGATGGTCAACCGGACCAATGAGTGGTATCTGGAGAAAGGGCTTGCGCTGATCCAGAAGATACCAACCCCCATCACGCCGGTCAGGATGGACAAGGAACACCGGCACATTACGCTTGCCTATTTCGATCAGCGCAGCACCATTGATTATATCGGCGCCGTTCAGGGGATTCCCATCTGCTTCGACGCCAAGGAATGCGTGGCGGCGACATTTCCGCTCCAGAATATCCACGAACATCAGGTACAGTTCATGGCCGATTTCGAGAAGCAGGGCGGGATTGCCTTCGTGCTGATCTACTACACGGCAAAGAACATCCTTTATTATATGCGGTTTGAGGAGCTGCGTGGCTTCTGGAACCGCGCGAAGGAGGGCGGACGCAAGAGTTTCCGTTTCGAGGAGCTGGACGGGCGGTTCTTCATGGAATTCTTCCGGGGATGCTATGTCCCCTATCTGGACGCCATGAATCTCGATCTTGAGATCCGGGATAAACCAGAATCCAGCCATCAGGAAGCCTGATACCGAATTGTCCGGGAATCCGATTGCGGAGAAGCTTGACAAAATATAGGAAAATGCTTATAATGAAACGGTTTTAACATAGTAGTATACTAAAGTAACAACATTACAGGGAGGTACTATGAAACGAGTATTACATACGCCGGAAGGAGTCAGAGATATATATAATGTAGAATGCGGGAAGAAGCTGGCATTGGAGGAGAGTCTTAGGAAGGTGTTCCACCTGTACGGATACCATGACATCCAGCCGCCGACCTTCGAGTATTTTGATGTATTCCGCAAGGAGATCGGAACGATCCCGTCCAGGGATCTGTACAGGTTCTTTGACAAGGACGGGAATACTCTTGCGCTGCGTCCTGATATCACGCCGTCGATTGCCAGGGTATCGGCCACGCTGCTTAAGGACGAGAAGCTTCCTGTAAGACTTTGCTATACCGGCAACACATTCATCAATCATTCGAATTATCAGGGCCGTCTCAGGGAGACGACGCAGATGGGGGCGGAGTTCATAGGCGACGGCTCCGTGGAAGCCGACGCGGAGATGCTTGCCCTTGTGATAGAGTCTTTGCTGACCATCGGACTTAAGGAATTCCAGCTCAGTATCGGCAATGTAGATTTCCTCCAGAGCCTTGTAGAAGACGCCTGTCTGGATGAAGAGGCAGAGGAGCGGGTGCGTGAACTGATCAACAACCGTAACTTTTATGGTGTGGAGGAATTCTTAGAGAGCATTCAGGTAAAGAGAAGTTCCAAGGAGGCGTTTGCGGCTCTTAACGATCTTGTGGGCGGTGTTTCGACCCTTGCGCAGGCCAAGAACATTGCGCCCAATTCAAAAGGGGTCAGAGCCATCCGGAGACTTGAGAGAATCTACGAAACTTTGAAGCTCTACGGAGTAGAGAAGTTTCTTACTTTTGACTTCAGCATGAGTGGTACTTATGGGTACTACTCCGGACTTATCTTCCGGTGTTACACCTTCGGCACAGGAGACGCCATCGTAAAGGGCGGAAGATACGACCATCTGACCGAGAAGTTCGGCAAGAAGTCTCCGGCCATCGGATTTGCCATCGTAGTCGACGAACTGATGAACGCGCTGATACGCCAGAAGGTCCGGATCGTATATCCAAGGAAGAATACCATCATCGTATATGAGGACGAGCGGCGCAGAGACGCCATCTCTCTGGCAAGAGATTTCCGGAGGAAGGCGAAGAATACAGAGCTGATCCATAAGGATCTGGAGATGGATCTGGATGCCTACATCAAATATGGAGAAGAATATTATGCAGGCAATCTGATCTATATACAGAATAGCGGAGAGATCATTATGGTGAATCTGCTGACCGGTGAGAGGAAGTTTCTGAATACCAGCAGTAAAAGCACAGAATAGGAGTTCATGATATGAGATACCTGACATTTGCCCTTGGAAAAGGACGTCTGGCAGAACAGACACTGGAATTATTAGAGAAGATTGGAATTACCTGTAATGAGATGAAGGATAAGGATTCCCGGAAGCTGATCTTTGTCAATGAACCGATGAAGCTTCGGTTCTTCCTGGCGAAAGGGCCGGACGTTCCCACCTATGTAGAGTACGGCGCGGCGGATATCGGCGTGGTCGGACGGGACACGATACTGGAGGAAGGGCGCAAGGTCCACGAGGTACTGGATCTGGGCTATGGCAGGTGCAGGATGTGTGTCTGCGGAAATGACGAAGCCAGGCCGCTGCTTCGGCATCATGAGCTGATCCGGGTCGCTACCAAGTATCCGAATATTACCAAAGATTATTTCTATAATACGAAGCATCAGACGGTGGAGATCATCAAGCTTAATGGTTCCATCGAGCTGGCGCCGATCGTAGGATTGTCGGAAGTGATCGTGGATATCGTCGAGACCGGAACGACCCTTATGGAGAACGGACTTGAGATTCTGGAAGAGGTATGTCCGCTGTCCGCAAGGATGATTGTGAACCCGGTCAGCATGCGCATGGAGAGCAGCCGCATCAAGAGTCTGGTGACGCAGCTTAAGGGTCAGCTGTAGGAGATACCTGCAATTGCGGTTACAATATAGAAAGGATGATATAGATGAGAATACAGCATTTGGATCAGAATGCAAGAGAGAATCTTCTTGAGAATCTGCTGAAGCGAAGCCCCGGGCAGTATGAAGAGTACGAGACCGTGGTCGCAAAGATTCTTGAGAATGTGAAGAAGGACGGGGATCGGGCTGTTTTCGCATATACGAAGGAATTCGACCATGCGGATATCTGTGAGGAGAACGTAAGGGTTACGAAGGAAGAGATCGAGGAAGCATATACGCTCGTGGATCCCGGACTGCTTACGATTATCAGGAAGGCCCTTGACAACATCAGGACTTATCATGAGAAGCAGCTTAAGTACAGCTGGTTCGACAGTAAGCCGGACGGGACCATGCTTGGCCAGAAGGTGACGCCTCTTAAGAGGGCGGGCGTATATGTTCCGGGCGGGAAGGCGGTCTATCCGTCCTCTGTATTGATGAATATCGTGCCTGCGAAGGTGGCAGGGGTCGAGGAGATCCTCATGGTCACGCCGCCGGGACAAGACGGATGCATCACGCCAAATACTCTGGTCGCCGCAAATGAGGCGGGCGTATCGGCCATCTATAAAGCGGGCGGCGCGCAGGCCATAGGGGCTCTGGCGTACGGCACGAAGAGCATCCCCAGGGTAGATAAGATCGTGGGGCCGGGAAATATCTTCGTGGCGCTTGCAAAGAAGGCGGTCTATGGCCATGTCGGCATCGACGCGGTCGCAGGCCCAAGCGAGATTCTCGTAATCGCAGACGAGACGGCCAACCCAAGATTCGTGGCGGCAGATCTTCTGTCGCAGGCGGAGCATGACGAGCTGGCAAGCGCGATTCTGGTCACGACAAGCGAGACCCTTGCAGGACAGGTAGCCGGGGAAGTGGATGCTTTTATAAAGGAATTATCAAGAAGTGAGATTATCCGGAAGTCCCTTGATAACTATGGATATATACTGATCACGGATACCATGGACGAGGCGGTTGAGATTGCCAATGAGATTGCGTCCGAGCATCTGGAGATTCAGACGAAGAATCCCTACGAGGTGATGATGAAGATCCGCAATGCAGGCGCGATCTTTATCGGGGAATATTCCAGCGAACCGCTGGGAGATTATTTTGCAGGACCCAACCATGTACTTCCCACTAACGGGACGGCAAGATTCTTCTCACCTCTGTCGGTGGATGATTTCGTTAAGAAGTCCAGCATCATTGCATATTCCAGGGAGGCGCTGGAGGCGGTGCATGAGGATATCGAGCAGTTTGCCCGGGCAGAGCGGCTGACGGCTCACGCCAATTCGATAAAGGTCCGGTTTGAATAGATCACGACAGAGGAGGAGACGCACAGCATGGAGAGAACAGCCACGCTTACCAGGAAAACAAAAGAGACAGACATATCGGTTTCACTCAATCTTTACGGAACCGGCAAGGCACAGATTAACACGGGGATCGGATTCTTCGACCATATGCTGGATGGGTTCGCGTGGCACGGGCTGTTCGATCTGAATGTGACGGTTAAGGGCGACCTTGCGGTGGACTGCCATCACACGATCGAAGATACCGGGATCGTCCTTGGACAGGCAATCTGCCGGGCCGCAGGAGATAAAGCCGGAATCCGGCGGTATGGACATGTTATCCTTCCCATGGACGAGACCCTTGCACTGTGTGCCATAGATCTTTCGGGACGCCCTTATCTGCGGTATGACGCTTCATTTACAGCCGGCCGCATCGGAGAGCTGGATACGGAGATGATACGTGAATTCTTCTACGCCGTATCCTATGGGGCGATGATGAATCTTCATCTGAAGATTCTGGACGGCGGGAACAATCACCATATGGCAGAAGCATTATTTAAGAGTTTTGGAAAAGCACTGGATATGGCAACACAGGAGGAACCCAGGATCAAGGAAGCCTGGACGACAAAGGGAAGCTTATAAAGGAGATGTGATGAATCATGAGTTATAAGAGGTTGATTCCCTGTATCTTTATCGCAGGGGGAAAAGCGGTAAGCTGGTTTGACGACCGTACGGTGATTGACGTGGACGCGGTGGAACTGGCGAAGCGTTACAGCGACAACGGCGCGGATGAGCTGATTGTGTTTGACCTGTCAGATTATGCCGATGAACACGAAGAAGCGATCGACCTGATGAAACGGATGAACCGTGTGATACGCATACCAATGGTTGCCGGCGGTAATGTAAAGCGTCAGGAAGACATTAAGAAGATACTCTATGCAGGCTCGAAGCGCGCCATACTGAATTTCTCCAAGCAGGACAGTGTGAAGCTGATCGAAGACGCCGCCAAACGGTTTGGAAAAGAGAAGCTGGCTGTTTCCTTGAATGATTTTGACGCCCTGTTCAAGCATCAGCACGTGATACGCGAATGCTGCAGCGAGATTATTTTCATGCACAGGCTGGATTTGAATTCGGTTGCGAATATCACGTCCATTCCCTGTGTCGTGATCACGGATACCATGGAGCGGCCGGAGCTTTTCAAGATCTTGAAATCTTCCGGCGTTAGGGGATTATCCGGCAGGTTCGTAAGCCAGCCGGACATGGATTTTGTCTCTTTTAAGGAAGAATGTGAGCAGAAGGAGATCCATATGACGTCCTTTGAGAGTAAGGTTGAATTCTCGGAATTCAAGACCAACGACCAGGGGCTGATCCCTGTGATCGTGCAGCATTACAAGACCCAGGAGGTGCTGATGCTGGCCTATATGAACAGAGAAGCCTTCTATCATACCATCAAGACCGGTAAGATGACCTATTATAGCCGCAGCAGGCAGGAACTATGGGTAAAAGGCGAGACCAGCGGGCACTTTCAGTATGTCAAATCACTGACCATGGACTGTGACAATGACACCCTGCTTGCGAAGGTGGATCAGGTGGGAGCGGCATGCCATACCGGCAATCCGACCTGTTTCTTTCAGCATCTGGCCGGAAATGATTTTGATGAGACGAATCCCCTGCAGGTATTTGAGACGGTATATGAGACGATCGTTGACCGGAAGAAGAATCCAAAGGAAGGCTCTTATACCAACTATCTGTTTGAGAAGGGCATCGACAAGATCTTAAAGAAGGTAGGCGAAGAGGCCACGGAGATTGTGATTGCCGCAAAGAACACGAATCCGGAGGAAGTGAAGTATGAACTGTCGGATTTCCTGTATCATGTGATGGTACTGATGGTATTCAAAGGGATTACGTGGGACGATATCACCAAGGAACTGGCAGACCGGTAGCGGATATAGGTATATCCGGGATACCTGCCGCATATATTTTCCAGAGGTGATGAACGTGAATAATTCAGAGGAGAGGCGGCGTAAGCTGTTAGAGCAGACCCGGGAAATGTATGGCGAGAAGCGCACGGTTCCGGCAGTCCATCCCAGATACGGCGCGGCGTACCGGCAGATTAGCGGAGAGGAGCAGCTTCCGGCGGCGGGGACCTTTGGCATCCGTCTGTTTCTGTGTCTGCTTCTGTTCGCGGCATTTGTGTCCATGGATAAACAGGGCAGTGAAGTGGGGCAGGTAGACAGCAGGCGTATCGTGGATGAGATTACATATGATGTGGATATTGCCGAGGTATGGAAGGAACTATAATAGCAAACAAATGTTTATTTGTTGAGACTGTTATTTCAAAATTAAGACGGATTCATATGGAATCAGATTTTGAACGAGGAGGATGACAAGTGGAGCACCAATTTCAATTAATGTGGAAAGATGAATACAATGTGGGGGTTGATATCATTGATAAGGAGCATCAGCGGCTGTTTAAGATTATTAACAAGCTGTTCCGGTTCGGCGGCGAGAAGGATAAGCGTCAGTGGGCGTGTCAGGAGGGGATTAAGTTCTTCAAAGACCATGCCATGAAGCATTTTTCCGAGGAAGAAGAATACATGGCGTCTATCCGTTACGAGGGTCTGGATACACATAAGCGTCTCCACCGGGAATTCCGTGAAAAGACACTTCCATCACTTGAGAGAGAGCTTGAGCAGACCGGTTACTGCGAGAATTCGGTAGAGCATTTTCTCGGCGTCTGTGCGGGATGGCTGATGGGACATACGATGACGGAGGACCGGGCGATTACAGGAGCAAGCGCGTGCAGATGGCAGGATCTTCTGCCCGGTAAGGAGCTTGAGTCTGTCAAGCAGGTCATCGTCCAGTTAGTGTACGATCTGTTCCGGCTGGAGTCACACATCATCAGCGAGACATACGGCGGCGAGAAGTTCGGAAGAGGAATCTACTACCGTCTGGTCTATGGCACGAATCAGGGGGAAGAGAAGTGCGAGGTGTTCCTGGTTTTTGAAGAGAGGCTTCTGATCAACACGGTCGGTAAGGCCATGGGGATCAAGACGAATAAGCTTGACGCCATGCTGATGAACACTGCAAGATATACGGCGCGCCAGTTCGTTGGGCGCATCATGGAGCACCTGCCCGAGATGGATGGGTACGAACTGAAGGAAGAGAACCTTCTTACATATGAGCAGTTCCATAATGTATTCGAGAAAGAGAAGCTGCAGGTCAGTCTGCTTCTGGATACTGGCGAGGGATATTTTGCATATTGTACGATTGCGCCGCATCTGCTTAAGAAGGGTTCTGCGACCCCGATCAATGTGGATAACGCCATGGCGGAGGTCGAGAATTATCTCAAGAAGAGAGAGGAAGAGCCAAAACCTAAGGTGCTTGTGGTGGACGATTCTTTAACCGTGCGGGAGGGCATCAAGCTTCTTCTGGCCGAGGATTATGACGTGACACTTGCATCTTCGGGAACGGCGGCAATCCGCTGTCTCATTCTGGACATGCCGGATCTGGTTCTTCTGGATTATGAGATGCCGGTCTGCGACGGCAAGCAGGTACTGGAGATGATACGTTCCGAGAAGACTTTTGAAGGGATTCCGGTAATCTTCCTGACCGGAAGGACGGATCCGGACACGGTCAGAACGCTGGTGTCCTTAAGACCGGACGGATATCTGGCCAAGTATCTGAAGCCTGCGGAGATCAAGCAGAAGATAGACGCCTTTTTTGAACAGAACAGATAACGTTTCTTATTGAATTCATTAATAAGTTTTATAAAAATTTTCAATTGGACTTGGCAAAACACAGGGGCTACACTGAGTATATAATACAGATGGAAATATGTTCCGGGAGACGGTATTGTGGTCTGAGAGGAATAAAAAGAGTACATCGGGATAAGAAAAGGAGAAAGTATATGACAGTGAACAGAGTCTGTGGTATGTGCCAGGGCGGATGTCAGGTGAATGTCACGGTAGAAGAAGGGAAGATTATCAGGGTACAGCCGGATCAGACTTCGCCAAAGGGAAGGCTGTGCCTGAGAGGGGCGCTTACACCGGAGCTTTTGTACAGTGAAGACCGTCTGACATATCCGCTGATCCGCGACGGCAGGAAAGGAGAGGGGAAGTTCCGTCGTGCCTCCTTTGACGAGGCAGTTGCGTATGCGGCGGAATTGATCCGTAAGACTATGGATCGATACGGCGCCCGATCCATGGCCTCTTATCTGGGGAGAGGCGTTCTGGGCATGCCCGTTGGCAGGATCTTGTCAAACGGACAGAAGCCCTGCCTTATGAAGCGTCTGGGTTCACCCAATGACTTTAACGCGTCGTCTATCTGTAATATGGCGTCCAGTACGGTGACTCCGGTTACCACATCGGGGCTGAATACCCGTATGATGGTTCAGGATATCCCCAACAGCGACTATATCTTCGCATGGGGGAAGAATCCTGTGACAGACGACGGCCCGCAGATGATGATCAAGAGCATCAAAGCGGCGAAGGAAAGAGGAGCCAGACTGGTTGTGATTGACCCGCGCCGGAGCGGGATCGGAGAACTGGCGGATGTGTGGGTGCCTGTGATTCCCGGATCCGACGGAGCGCTGGCTCTTGCCATGCTCAAACTCATCATAGGCAGCGGACGGTATGACGAAGAATTTGTCCGTGATTATACATGGGGATTTGAAGAGCTGCGGACATATCTTGACACCCTGACCATGGAGCAACTCTCTGCCTGGTGCGGGGTATCCAAGGAGACCATCCGGGAGCTGACAGATATCTTCTGTTCCACGGAGAAGATTTCCTTGGTCGCCTATACAGGCCTTGAGTATCAGCTCAGTGCGATCCAGAATAACCGGGCGATCTTTACACTCTGGGCAATCACCGGGAAACTCGACGTGGAGGGCGGGATCTATCTGAACTGCAGGCATGTACCCACCTTCCGGCCAAAGGAACTGCCGACCGAGAATAAACCCATCGGCGCCGGCGAATTTCCTGTGTTCTACCAGTTTATGGGCGGCGGGCAGTTCTGCCGTTTTCCAAAGGCGGTCCTTGAAGACGATCCCTATCCTGTGCGGGGCCTGATCCTTGCAGGCGGCTCGCCGGTACTGACATTCCCGGACAGCCGGAAGTGGCGTAAGGTGTATGAGAAGCTGGAATGCTTCATCGTCCTGGATCGTTATCCTACGGAGGACTCCCGGTACGCGGATGTCATATTCCCTGCATGCACGCAGTTCGAGACCTACAAGCCGGTCATGGGAGCAGACGGAAAGGTTACATTGATCGAACCGGTGATCGAACCGGTGGGAGAGAGCCGGGATGACGTACTGATTCTGTCCGGCATCGCAAAGAAGCTGGGCGTGGGAGACGATTATCCGGGAACAGTGGAGGAACTGAAGGACTGGCTTTGCGAGATGCTGCCGCCCTATGCGGGAGATTTCAGAACGGGAGGAAAGCAGCCGATAAGAGTCTATCAGAAGTATAAGACCGGAGAACTTCGGGCCGACGGACAGCCTGGTTTCCCGACGCCTTCCGGCAAGTTCGAGATCTGTTCCGTCCTTCTTAAGGAGAATGGATTCACGCCATACCCGGAATACCGGGATATCCGTTCTATTCCGGAGCTTAACAGGCCCGAATTCCCGTTTACCATGACTACAGGAGCCCGAAGCCAGCACAGAATGGGCGTGTTTGGAGCGAATCTTCCGGGAGTTGCGAAGGCAGAGCCTTATCCGTACATGGACCTGGCGGCGGAGGATGCCCAAGACCTTGGCATCGCCGACGGAGACTGGGCGCAGGTTACGACGCCTTTTGGCACAGGGAAGTTCAAGACACGCATATGCGGTATGGCGCGGTATTGTATCCATATTCCACATGGCGGGGGCAGCGCATATATGCCGGAAGCCTGGAGGATCGGGAATGTGAACGAACTCACGAGCCTTGACTACAATGATCCGGTGACCGGGTTCACTGCAATGAAGTCTGTTCCGTGCAGGGTTCAAAAGGCAGAATAATCATTCACAGTATGGGAGCAGATATTCTGCTCCTGTTTTTATGGGCCGATGGCGGAAAAAATTCTGATCGGGATTGTTTCTTGAATGAGAATCAGGTATAATCGAATCAGTGCAGAAGGAAAGACTATTATTGAGGCGGTGGTGTAGAATTGTATCTGACTCAGCGGGAGAAGGCTGAGGGTCATGCTGGCAGAAAATAAATAAAAGCCAGATGATAAAAATATATAAAAACCGAAAGGAAACCTATGAGAAAACTAGCATTAAATGATGAAATATTACTAAAAATCGAGAAGCCTGCCCGCTACATCGGGAACGAGGTCAACAGCGTCATGAAAGACCCGGAAAAGGTGGACATCCGCTTCGCCATGTGTTTTCCCGACGTATACGAGATCGGCATGTCCCACCTTGGCATACAGATCCTCTACGATATGTTCAACCGGCGTGAGGACGTATGGTGCGAGCGGGTCTATTCTCCCTGGGTAGATCTGGATCAGATCATGAGGGAGGAACAGATCCCGCTGTTCGCCTTAGAATCCCAGGATCCGATCCGGGATTTTGATTTCCTGGGTATTACCATCCAATATGAGATGTGCTATACCAACATCCTGCAGATTCTGGACTTAAGCGGGATTCCGCTTTCTGCCCGGGACCGGGACGATTCTGTCCCCATCGTGATCGGCGGAGGACCCTGCGCCTCCAATCCGGAACCGCTGGCAGAATTCTTCGACCTGTTCTACATCGGGGACGGAGAGACTGTTTATGACCAGCTGCTTAACGCCTATAAGGAGAACCGCATAGCAGGAGGCTCGCGGAAGGATTTCCTCGAGAAGGCGGCTCAGATTGAGGGCATCTACGTGCCGGGCTTCTATGAAGTAACCTACAAGGACGACGGAACCATCGCCTCCTTCACGCCCGTGAATCCTCACGCGAAGCAGGTAATTAAGAAGCAGATGGTAAAGGATCTTACCCACACTTATTATCCCAAGGCGCCGGTTGTCCCGTTTATCAAGGTGACACAGGACCGCGTGGTTCTGGAGATCCAGCGGGGGTGCATCCGGGGATGCCGGTTCTGTCAGGCGGGGATGCTCTATCGTCCAACCAGGGAGCGGGATGTGGAGACGTTGAAACAGTATGCTTACCAGATGCTCAAGAATACCGGGCATGAAGAGATTTCCTTAAGCTCTTTAAGCTCCAGCGATTACAGCCAGCTAAAGGAGCTGGTGACATTTCTGATAGAAGAATTCAAAGGCAGCGGGATCAACATCTGCCTTCCGTCTCTTCGGATCGATGCATTCTCACTGGACGTCATGGGGAAGGTGCAGGATATCCGCAAGAGCAGCCTGACCTTCGCACCGGAGGCCGGGTCTCAGAGGATGCGGGATGTGATCAACAAGGGCCTTACGGAAGAGATGATTCTTGACGGGGCCGGACAGGCCTTTGCGGGCGGTTGGAATAAAGTGAAGCTGTACTTTATGCTGGGTCTTCCAACAGAGACGGAAGAAGATATGCGGGAGATTCCGCGGCTGGCGGACAGGATTGCCAGAAGGTACTACGAGATTCCCAAGGAAGAGCGCAACGGGAAATGTCAGATTACGACCAGTACCTCTTTCTTCATCCCCAAGCCCTTCACGCCGTTCCAGTGGGCGAAGATGTACAGCAACGAGGAATATATTGCAAGGGCGGCGGTCGTAAAGCACGAGTTCCAGGAACAGCTCAACCGTAAGAGCCTTAAGTACCACTGGCACGATGCAGAAGTGACTGTGTTAGAAGGAGTATTTGCCAGAGGCGACCGCCGGCTCGCAGAAGTGATTCTCGCGGCGTACCGCCTGGGATGTCTCTATGATTCCTGGACAGAGAATTTTGATAATGAGAAATGGATGAAAGCATTTGCAGATACCGGCACGGATATCGGTTTCTACAATCTCAGAGAAAGAGACGTGGGCGAGATCTTCCCGTGGGATTTCATTGATATCGGAGTGACGAAGGAATTCCTGTATCAGGAGTGGCAGAGGGCGCTTCGGGGAGAAGTGACGCCCAACTGCCGCGAGAAATGCTCCGGCTGCGGCGCCATGAGATACAAAGGAGGCGTCTGTGTTGAAGACAGAGAGGAGGTGCGCCAAGGTGAAGGCACGAATTAAATTCCGCAAATACGGCGTGATGCGGTTCATCGGGCATCTGGATGTGATGCGTTACTTCCAGAAAGCCATGCGCCGGGCAGGGATTCCCATTGCCTTTACAGGTGGCTACAGCCCGCATATGATCATGTCCTTTGCCCAGCCGCTTGGCGTGGGCGTTACCAGCGACGGAGAATATCTGGATATCGAACTTAAGGAAGACATTGATCCCGCCCGGGCGGTCAGGCAATTGAACGACGTGATGGCAGAGGGGATGGAGGTCGTCGGGTTTAACCGGATACCAGATGACAAGAAGAGCAGCGGCATGACCATCGTCGCCGCCGCAAGTTACCGTGTCACACTTCTTGTATCCGCCAGATCCGCCAATGTAACCAGGACGTTTCCAGACTCCTGGGAGGCAAAGATCGAAGAGTTCTTGAATCAGAAGAGCATAGTGGTCCTAAAAAAGACTAAGCGAAGCGAAGCTGAGGTCGACATCAAACCAATGATCTACCAGATGCGCATGGAAGATGAGGGAATCTATCTGTTCCTTGCCGCCGGAAGTGAACAGAATCTCAAACCAGACCTTGTAATGAGGGCTTTCACAGAGTTTATCAAAGAGGATCCTGGGCGTGTTCCTTTTCATTACCACCGTATCGATATGTATGCAAGGACGCCGAAAGGGACCGAAGCTTCCGGCAGATTCATTTCTCTTGGGAAATTATAATCAGAAAGAAGCAGGAATGCGTTTTCTATTCAGAATGGGAGTTTTATCATGAGTAAGAAAGAAGTAAAAACCAATGCCATGCGGATCCTGGACCGGCAGAAGATTCCGTATGAATATGAAGAATACGAATGCAGTGATTTCGTCGACGGCTTACAGACCGCCGACCAGTTGGGCTACGACCACGCGCTGGTCTACAAGACCCTGGTGACAACCGGGAGATCAGGCCAGCACTATGTATTCGTGATTCCAATCGAGGAAGAGATTGATTTTAAAAAGGCGGCGAAGGTAGTGGGCGAGAAGTCCCTGGAGATGCTGCACCTTAAGGAGTTGACCAAAGTTACCGGCTATGTGCGGGGCGGCTGTACGGCCATCGGCATGAAGAAGCAGTATCCAACGGTCATCCATAAGGCGGCAAAAGAGCTTAAGTATATGCATGTCAGCGGCGGGAGGCTTGGGATGCAGCTGAAACTTGCGCCGGAGGATCTCAGGAAAGCGGCGAACGCCGATTTTGCGGATGTAATCCATGAATCAGAAAGGGAAGACCAATGAATGTAATATTTGACCTCGGAAATGTACTGGTCGGTTACGACTGGGCAGGTTATCTGCGTACATTCGGCTATACAGAAGAGATATACGAGAGGATTGCGGATGCTGTGTTTCGCAATGAGGACTGGCTGGAAGGTGATATCGGACGCATCTCAACCGGGGAATGGTTAGGGCTTTTTATTGAAAATGCGCCCGACCTGGAACCGCAGATCCGCGAGGTATTCGCCGGTTTTGAAGGAACCATCGTACCACTTTCCTATACGGAGGAGTGGCTTGCGTATTTTCGCAGCCTTGGATACAGATTATATTATCTGTCCAATTATTCCCGCGAACTGCACCAGAAGACCAGGGACAAATTAAGCTTTATCAATTCCTTCGACGGCGGAATCTTCTCTTATGAAGTAAAGTGCGTCAAGCCGCAGGAGGAGATTTACCGTACCCTGCTAAAGCGTTATCAGATCGATCCCCATGAGTCTGTTTTCTATGATGACAGGCCGGAAAATGTCGAAACCGCAATACAACTTGGCATAAAAGGCGTGGTATTTCATAAAGATATTCCATTGCAGATGATGGGAAAATGATGTAAGATAGAAAAAGCGTTAGAAAAAGCAGTTTGGAGGATACGAAGAGAAGATGAAGAAGGTCGTAAAATTTGGTGGAAGTT
This sequence comes from uncultured Dorea sp., assembly GCA_947063855.1. Taxonomy (GTDB): domain Bacteria; phylum Bacillota; class Clostridia; order Lachnospirales; family Lachnospiraceae; genus Sporofaciens. The sequence continues at coordinate 42,934 of CAMSTW010000009.1, read as the reverse complement.
CACTTGCAAGTGCAGAACAATTCAAGAAAGTCGGAAGGATCATCCGTAAGGATGAATCCCGTAGATATGTGATTCCTTCCGCACCCGGGAAACGCACGCCGGATGATACGAAAGTAACGGATATGCTGTACAGTTGTTATAATCTTGCCGCGATGGGCGATGAGTATGAAGATGAATTCGAGGAGCAGCTTGCCGCGATCCGCGCGCGTTACGACGCGATCATAGCGGGACTTGGACTAAACGTCTGCCTGGATGATGAGTTCAAGACGATCCGTACGGATTTTACCCGGAAAGCGGGCCGTGACTATGCGGCTTCAAGAGGCGAATATCTGAACGGGATTCTTCTGGCGTCATATCTTGAGTGTGAATTTATTGACGCCGCCGGAGTAATCTGCTTCGATGAGAATGGAAACTTCGACGGTGAGAAGACGAACCAGATCCTTGCGCCAAGGCTTGCCGAGACTGCGAAGGCTGTAATCCCAGGCTTCTACGGAGCCATGCCGGACGGGAAGATCAAGACATTTTCCAGAGGCGGGTCAGACATTACCGGCTCCATCGTGGCAAAGGCCGTCCAGGCGGATATGTATGAGAACTGGACGGACGTGTCCGGCTTCCTGATTGCCGATCCGCGTGTGGTCAAGAATCCCAAGGCAATCGACGTGATCACCTACCGGGAGCTGCGGGAGCTGTCTTATATGGGCGCCACCGTTCTCCACGAAGATGCTATTTTCCCCGTAAGAAAGGAAGGTATCCCTATCAACATCCGCAATACCAACTCGCCGGAGGACAAGGGAACGCTGATTGTAGAAGGAACCTGCCGGAAGCCGAGATTCGTGATCACCGGTATCGCCGGAAAGAAGGATTTTGCCTCTATCACTGTGGAGAAGGCCATGATGAATTCGGAGGTTGGTTTCTGCAAGAAGGTTCTTGAGGTATTTGATGAGAATCATATCTCCATTGAGCATATGCCGTCAGGGATTGACACCATGACGATTTTTGTGCATCAGGATGAGTTTGAAGAGAAGGAGCAGAAGGTGATTGCCGGTATCCACAGACGGGTGGAACCAGATTTCCTTGAGCTGGAATCCGACCTTGCCCTGATTGCCGTCGTAGGACGGGGGATGCGTGCGACACGCGGAACCTCCGGGAGGATTTTCTCGGCGCTGGCCCATGCCAATGTGAATGTGAAGATGATCGACCAGGGATCCAGTGAATTGAATATCATCATAGGCGTCCGCAATCATGATTTTGACGCCGCGATCAATTCCATCTATGATATATTTGTCAACACCATGATATAGTACACGTCAGACAGAAGGATATCATAATTGTAAAATTCTGTATTCTCATACAACAGGTGCTTGTATGACAAGATCAATTTAGGAGGGACGAATGAATATTTTATTTTTCCTGAAGCCAAAAAGCGAGCTGGCATACATCCATGATTATCACACGCTCCGGCAGGCTTTGGAGATTATGGAATACCACAAGTATTCCTCTGTACCGATCCTGAATAAGGAAGGAAAATACGTTGGTTCCATTACGGAGGGCGACCTTCTGTGGGCTCTGAAGCGCTGGAATCTGCTGAACCTGAAGGATGCGGAGGACATCAGTGTCATGAAGATCGACCGGAGACTGGATTATCAGTGTGTGACAGCCAAATCCAACATGGAGGACCTGATCGGACGTGCAATGGAACAGAATTTTGTCCCGGTTGTGGACGACCATGGGTTTTTTATCGGAATCATCACCAGGAGGGACATTATCGAATATTGCTACAACAAGATGAAAGGATGCGAATAATTCATGATCATAGATTTCCACACACATATGTTTCCGGAGAAGATTGCGAAAGGGACGATTGATTTTCTGGCCGGCGTCTGCAGGATAGAGCCTTTTACAGACGGTACATACGCCGGTCTTTGCGAATCGGCGAAGCAGGCGGGGATTGACAGATCCGTCGCACTCCCTGCCGTCACGAAGGTTTCGCAGGTGGACTCCATCAATCGGTTTGCCGCGCAGTATCAGACGGGGCCGGTGATTTCATTCGGAGGCGTTCACCCGGCGTGCGGAAACTATAAGGAGATACTCCGGCAGATTCGTGATATGGGACTTAAAGGGATCAAGCTTCATCCGGATTACCAGGATATGTATTTTGACGATATCCGCTATAAGAGGCTGGTTTCTTATGCCGCTGAACTGGGCCTGATCGTCAGCGTACATGCGGGAAGGGATCCCAAGTGTCCGCTGGACGTCCACTGTACGCCGCAGATGGCGCTTGAGATGATAGAGGACGTGCGGCCTGAGAAGCTGGTTCTGGCCCATATGGGTGGAAATGAACTCTGGGATGAGGTAGAGCGGCTTCTTGTGGGGCAGAATGTATATTTTGATACCGGCGTTGTGCTGGGGCGGATGAAAGAAGAGCAGTTTGTACGGATGGTACGCAGTCACGGGACGGACAAGATCCTATTCGCAACGGATTCTCCCTGGGGCGGACAGAAGGAGTTCGTAAGGCTTCTGACGGACATGCCGCTCACTTCGGAAGAGAAGGAGCAGATCTTTTCCGGAAATGCATGCCGGCTGTTATCTTTTTGATTTTTATCTTTTTGAAATTATAGCTTGAATTTTGGCGGATCCTGTGGTATGATATTCCAGTATGCCGCACAACGAGGTTTTCAAGTTCTCAGGTATGACACATACGGATCCGGGGATCCGTAAGATATGGATGTATGCCGGGACACCGCAGTTGGCGAGTAATGATAATAGGAGGTGTGCCATATGTACGCGATTATAGCAACAGGTGGTAAACAGTACAAAGTAGCCGAAGGCGATATCATTAAAGTGGAGAAGCTTGGTGTAGAAGCCGGAGAGTCTTATACATTCGACCAGGTGCTTGCAGTAAGTGACAGCGAATTGAAGGTCGGTAATCCAACCGTAGCAGGCGCCACTGTAGAAGCTTCTGTAGTAGAGAATGGAAAAGCTAAGAAAGTCATTGTTTACAAGTATAAGAGAAAGACCGGATACCACAAGAAGAACGGTCACAGACAGCAGTATACTGCGGTAAAGATTGACAAGATTAACGCTTAATTTGGAGAATATCCATGATTCATGTAACCATTTACCAGAATGACAAGAACGAGTGTGTCGGATTTCTGACAGACGGACATGCCGGATACAGTGAAGAAGGTACTGATGTTGTATGCGCGGCGGCGTCTGTATTGATCATTAACACGATGAACGCCATCGAATTATATGCGCATGACACCTGTTCTCTCGTTACGAATGAGGAGACAGGGATGATTGCTTATCATATAGTAAGCGGACACCCTTCTGAGGATGCGAATCTGCTGCTTCGGACGATGATTCTTGGACTGGAAGAGATGGCTGATGATGAGAACTATGCAGAATATATTGATTTAACATTCGAGGAGGTGTAACAACCATGATGAAATTAAACCTTCAGTTTTTCGCTCATAAAAAGGGAGTTGGTTCTACAAAGAACGGAAGAGATTCCGAGTCTAAGAGACTTGGCGCCAAGAGAGCGGACGGACAGTTTGTGAAAGCGGGCAATATCCTCTACAGACAGCGCGGGACCAAGATCCACCCGGGCGTGAATGTAGGACGCGGCGGAGACGATACGTTATATGCGCTTGTTGACGGCGTTGTAAGATTCGAGAGAAAAGGCAGAGACAAGAAGCAGGTTTCTATCCGGTAGCTTAGATTATTATAAGAAGCCGTGCAGAGATATGCAGTCTTATTGCGATTCTTAGACCAGGAGAGTGTTGCGGGATAACTGATATCAGTTAGAATGCAATGCTCTTTTTTCGAATAGCAGTCTGCCGTCTATATAGGAGCAGACAATGGGAGGGTAACTATGTTTGCAGACAGAGCAAAGATATTAATAAGGTCGGGGAAGGGCGGCGACGGACATGTCAGCTTCCGCAGGGAGCTCTATGTACCCAACGGCGGCCCGGACGGCGGCGACGGCGGACGCGGCGGTGATGTGATCTTTGAGGTGGACGAGGGCCTTAATACGCTGCAGGACTACCGCCACAGGAAGAAATACGCGGCGAAGGACGGCGCATCCGGCGGCAAGAGACGCTGCCACGGCGCGGATGCGGAAGATATTGTCTTAAAGGTGCCGGAAGGAACGGTGATCAAGGAAGCGGAATCTGGTAAGGTAATAGCGGATATGTCCGGAGATAACCGCCGTCAGATTATCCTGAAAGGCGGCAGGGGCGGTCTGGGGAACCAGCATTATGCGACTGCAACCATGCAGGTTCCAAAGTATGCCCAGCCCGGACAGCCTTCCCGTGAATTGTGGGTCACACTGGAACTGAAAGTAATCGCAGACGTCGGGCTGGTGGGATTTCCCAATGTCGGCAAGTCTACATTTCTCTCACGGGTGACAAACGCCCAGCCCAAGATTGCGAATTATCATTTTACCACGCTGAATCCGAATCTGGGCGTGGCAGACCTGCCGGATGGCCGCGGGTTTGTGATTGCCGATATCCCCGGACTGATCGAAGGCGCCTCTCTGGGTGTCGGCCTTGGACATGAGTTTCTGCGTCATATCGAGCGTACCAAACTGATTGTTCATATCGTAGACGCGGCGGGAACAGAAGGCAGGGATCCTGTGGATGACGTCTACAAGATCAATGCAGAGCTTAGAGCCTACAACCAGGATATTGCCGGACGTCCGCAGATCATCGCGGCCAACAAGACAGATGTGATCTCTCCTGAGGGAGAAGATCCGGTTGCACGGCTGAAGGCGGAATTCGAACCCAAGGGCATAATGGTGTATCCTATTTCGGGCGTAACAGGGGCGGGGCTTTCCCAGCTTCTGTATGCGATATCGAACCGTCTGAAAGATATGGATCAGACTCCGGTCGTCTTTGAGCAGGAGTATTTCCCGGAAGAAGAATTGATCTACGAGAATCTTCCATATTCTGTCGAGATTGAGGATGGAATATATGTAGTTGAAGGACCAAAGATTGAGAAGATGCTTGGATATACGAATCTGGATTCTGAGAAGGGATTCCAGTTTTTCCAGAAGTTTCTGAAAGATACGGGGATTCTTGACGAGCTGGAGGCTTCCGGGATTCAGGAAGGCGATACCGTGCGGATGTACGGACTGCAGTTTGATTACTATAAGTAGGACGGAAGAATATATTAGGGGATGCAATATGATGATTTATATTGTATAATAAAGTACAGAGGATCATTCGTGTTGCGATTCGGGTGAATTAGAGGAGAGACAAGATGACGACAAAGCAGAGAGCGTATTTAAAGAGTCTTGCCATGACCATGGATCCGATTTTTCAGATCGGTAAGAACAGTATGACGCCAGAGCTTACCCGCGCCGTGGAAGAGGCTCTGGATGCCAGAGAACTGATCAAGGTCAGTGTTCTTAAGAATTGTATGGATGATCCGCGTATGCTGGCCGAGATGCTGGCTGAGCGGACCCATTCTGCCGTGGTACAGGTGATTGGCAAGAAGATTGTCTTATACAAAGAAGGCAAGGACAAGAATAAGAAGATCGGGCTGGACAGAGTATGAAGATAGGAATTATGGGGGGAACCTTTGATCCGATACACAACGGACATCTCATGCTGGGAGAGGCCGCGCTTGAGGCTTTTGACCTGGACAGGGTCTGGTATATGCCCAACGGGAATCCGCCGCACAAAGATACGGCTTTGACCGGAACGGATGTGCATGACAGAACAGAGATGGTACGTCTTGCCATTTCTTCTTATAAGAAGTTCCGACTTGAAACATACGAAGCGGCTCGAAATGATGTATCCTATTCTTATAGTACGATGGAGTATTTCAGAGGTATATACCCGGAAGATGACTTCTATTTTATCATCGGCGCCGACTCTCTGTTCATGATCGACCAGTGGGTTCATCCGGAACGGATATTCCCAACCTGCACCATACTGGCTGCGTATCGTGATGAGATTAATACAAGGACGGAGATGGAAGAGAAGATTCATGAGCTGAAGGAGAAGTATCATGCACGGATCCGGCTGTTGGTGACGCCATTGATCCGCATATCTTCTCATGAGCTGCGAAGGGACGTCAGGGAAGGCCGGAGTATCGCCGGATGGGTTCCGGAATCTGTCAATCAGTATATTGTTGACAGACAGCTGTATAAAGACGCCTGACATGCGCCATCCGCGCTCTGCAGGAATAAGAGAATGACAAGAGGGTGTAATCTATGAATCATAAGATAACGAAGATCCGGCGTAAATTAATGACGGAGCTCGATAAAGAGCGGTATGAGCATACGCTGGGCGTTATGTACACAGCGGCGTCTCTTGCCATGTGCCATGGCGAAGATATTGATAAGGCGCTGCTTGCCGGACTTCTCCATGACTGTGCCAAGTGCCTGCCGGGAGACACCAAGATCAAGCTGTGTAAGAAGTATCATCTGAGCGTGTCCGAAGTCGAGAAGAGCAATCCCAGCCTTCTCCATGCGAAGCTTGGTGCATTCCTGGCGGCCAGGAAGTATCATGTGAAGGATAAGGACATTATTAATGCCATAGCAAGCCACACAACGGGATGTCCCCATATGTCTCTTCTGGATAAGATCATCTATATTGCCGATTATATCGAACCCGGAAGGAAGGAACTGCCCAACATGGCGGAAGTCCGCAGACTTGCATTCATGGATATTGACGATTGTCTGTATCGTATACTGGAGGATTCACTGGAGTATCTGAACTCAAAGAGTGTACCGGTTGACCCTATGACAGAAAAGACATATCTATATTATAAAGAGAAGCGTAAGGAAGGAGAGGAATAGTATGGATCAGGTAAAGGAGATGGCGAAGATCGCGTATCACGCGCTGGAGGATAAGAAGGGCGAGAATATCTGTATCATCGATATCTCGGGCATATCTCCGCTGGCAGATTACTTCATCATCACGAATGGAACCAGTGACAGCCAGGTAACGGCATTGGTAGACAATGTAGAAGAGAAGATGCTAAGAGCCGGGCACTCGCAGATCCAGCGGGAAGGCATGCAGTCGGGAAACTGGGTGCTTCTTGATTATGGCGACGTGGTTGTTCATGTCTTCGATCAGGAGAACCGGGAGTTCTATCATCTGGAACGTATCTGGAGTGACGGTAAGAAGATCGAGAGTCCGGACGACTTATAGAATATCCGTAGTGACCGCATATAGGAATAGCTTACGGTATACAGAAGGTATATAGAATAAGAGTCCGGATACATGAAAAAAGTATATTATGGGCAGGATTACATTCCTCACAGATGTTCCCTTGGCATTGGAGGCGGGTGACCCGGAATCCGGGACAAAGGCATTTACAAAAATACCCTCACGTCTGCGTTCTGGTGCACGGCGAATCTGTTTCCCGTGTTAAGGTTGCAAGTTCTCTTCTACGCATATAGTCAATGCAGATATGTGTGTAGTTTATTACCGTGACTGTGGGGGATGTAATTCTGCCCATAATTAGCTAGTGTACTAGTTAAAAAATCGAAGGACGCCGATTACTTTACCCAGAACTAGTAAAAAAATCGAAGGACGCCGATTACTTTACCCAGAATCTGCACATCCGTCACTATGATCGGATCCATCGTATCGTTCTCCGGCTGCAGCCGTATCACGCCATCCTCCTTATAAAAGGTCTTGACCGTAGCCCCGTCTTCAATCAAAGCCACAACCATCTCACCGTTGCGGGCAGTAGAGCGCTGCTCCACGATAACCATGTCACCGTCCAGAATTCCCGCATTGATCATACTTTCCCCCCTCACCCTGAGTATAAAGGTCTGGTTATTGGGCATGTATTCCATCGGAACAGGGAAGTAGTTCTCTATATTCTGTTCGGCCAGTATCGGCTCTCCGGCGGCAACCTGCCCGATAATCGGAACATTCACCATCTCACGGCGCATAAAATTAAAAGAATCATCCAGAATCTCAATCGCCCTTGGCTTGGTAGGGTCGCGGCGTATGTAACCATTCTTCTCAAGCGTCTCAAGATGAGAGTGGACGGAGGAAGTGGACTTCAGATGGACTGCCTCGCAGATATCCCGAACTGCAGGCGGGAACCCTCTCTCTAATATCTGTGACTTTATATATTCTAATATCTCCAGCTGCTTTGCACTTATCTTACCTTTTCCCATATATCGTGTGAACCTCCTTTTTTGTTTCTTATGAAAAGTTCCATTATTTTTTCATAGTTCTATTCTACCACAAGAATCACAAAATAGCAAACAGATGTTTAGAAAATATGTTCGAAATTTATGGCAAAAATGATTGACAAACAATCGTTCGAGTTATATAATGTAAAAACAGTTGTTCGGAATGAATGTTCGGAACGAATATTCGCCTGTATAGACCAGATCAAGTTTTTAAGCACAGGAGGGGGAGCCATGAACAGACCGCATACTGCCAGGAGAAGAAAGAAGCAATTATCCGTTTGCCGGGTGATATTCACATTGATTGTCTGCATTTTAGTACTGGGATGCAGCGTCTTATTAACGGATGATTCTGTTGACGCCCATAATGACGGGGAATCTGCCGCACATAAGTATTATACCAGTATCACCGTCGCGCCGGGTGATTCCTTATGGAGCATTGCGGCCCGGTATATGGATGATAACTATGAGTCCATCCATGACTACATAGATGAACTGAGGGAGATCAACGATTTGGATTCCAACAGGATTCAGGCCGGTCAATATCTGACGATATCCTATTATGAGTTATGCGACGATCTATAATGGCTCTTTGACATCTAAAATAGAAGTATACAGACAGATATCAATCTATACGACAAATACTGATTTTTCCAAAAGATATAGACAAAATCCTCCCTGTATGGTATACTTACATAGATATTATATCAAAGGACCTTATCAGTCAATAAGGAGGTTTTCATTACCATGAGCGAGGCAAGAACCTATCATGAGCAGACACGCATTGACCAGACGATGCGTCTTAGGGAGGTACTTAAGACCTTACCTCCATTCGCAAAGGATTATTTCCGGGCGATCGAACCGAAGTCCTCGGCCAGGACAAGGATCAATTATGCATATGACATACGCATCTTTTTCCATTTCCTGATGGAGAACAACCCTGTATATAAGAACTATTCGATCGAGCAGTTCAGAGTTGAGGATCTTGAGCGGCTTGAGCCTGTGGATATTGAGGAATATATGGAATATCTCAAGGTCTATGAGCGGGACGATGAATTGATCACCAACAGCGAAAAGGGACTGGCCAGAAAGATGTCGGCGCTTCGCAGTTTCTATAATTACTACTATAAGCATCAGATTATCGTCAAGAATCCTACCTTACTGGTGGATATGCCCAAGCTTCATGACAAGGCGATCATCAGGCTTGATACGGATGAAGTTGCATTACTTCTTGATTTTGTAGAGAATTGCGGCAGCCAGTTATCCGGACAATCCCTTACCTATTATAATAAGACCAAAGAACGGGATCTGGCAATCCTGACACTGTTGCTGGGTACGGGGATTCGTGTCTCGGAGTGCGTGGGATTAGATCTTAATGATGTGGATTTTAAGAATAATGGAATCACGGTGACCCGCAAGGGAGGCAATCAGATGGTAGTTTATTTCGGTGATGAGGTTGCCGGCGCACTTGCCGGTTATGTAGAAGGCATCCGTAAGAACACTTCTCCCCTCCCCGGCCATGAGAACGCTTTGTTCTTATCAACCCAGAGACGCCGTATGGGCGTGCAGGCCGTAGAGAATATGGTGAAGAAGTATGCCCGCCAGGTAACGCCGAACAAGAAGATAACGCCTCATAAGCTTCGAAGCACCTACGGTACTTCCTTATATAAAGAGACGGGAGATATCTACCTTGTAGCGGATGTTCTGGGACATAAGGACGTGAATACCACGAAGAAGCATTACGCCGCGATTGACGAGGACCGCCGAAGGAAGGCGGCTTCTGCCGTAAAGCTTCGGGAATCATGATTACAGAGAGGAATATTACATGAGATTACAACAGCTTCTAAGCTATACAAGAAAGGCCGTCGATGAGTATGCCATGATTGAGGACGGCGACCATATCGCGGTAGGCATCTCCGGCGGGAAGGACAGTCTGACTCTGCTGTACGCAATGCACGGACTTAAGAGATTCTATCCGAAGCAGTTTGAATTATCTGCCGTTACGGTTGATCTGGGATATTCCGGATGTGATTTCTCACAGGTGAAAGAACTGTGCCAAAGGCTTGAGGTTCCTTATCAGATTGTAAAGACGGATATTGCGCATATCCTGTTTGAAGAACGTAAGGAGAGCAATCCCTGCTCTCTGTGTGCCAAGATGCGTAAGGGCGCGCTGAACCAGGCTGTCAAAGGCATGGGGTGTAACAAGGTCGCATACGCACACCATAAGGATGATATTATTGAGACCATGCTGCTCTCTCTGCTGTTCGAGGGCCGCTTCTATTCCTTTTCTCCGCGCAGTTATCTGGACCGTATGGAGCTGACCGTGATACGTCCCATGATGTTTGTGGATGAGGCTGATGTGAACGGCTTTCGCAACAAGTACGATCTTCCGGTTGTCACAAGCCGCTGCCCGATTGACGGATACACGAAGAGACAGTATGCCAAGGAGCTTGTAAAGCAATTGAACCGGGAGCATCCCGGAGCCAGGCAGCGGATGTTTACAGCCATACTGAACGGCAATATCAAGGGATGGCCGGACCGCATCTTTCGTCAGCTCTAATGGTTTTGGGCTTTCACCTTCTCTAAGGGACAGCTGCAGACTGCCTTTAGCGAAAGTGAAAGCCCAAACATCTCTACAGTCTCTTATCGCCTTCACGTTCTTTTAATTCAACCAGACGCCGAATTGCCTCTGCCGTTCCTTCGATTCCAAGCTTGCCGCTGTTCAGGCTGAAATCATAGCTGTCCGAGGCGCCCCATTTCTTATTGCTGTAATAATTATAACAGCTGGCGCGCTTCTTATCGGTCTTAACGATAAGATCCTTGGCCTTCGCGTCTGAGAGATCATAGATACGGGCGATACGCCTGATACGGACATCCAGATCTGCATGGATGAACAGGCTGATCATATTATCATATTCTTCCAGCGCGTAGTCGGCACAGCGTCCCACCAGAATACAGGGACCTTCGTCTGCAATCTTCTTGATGGCGTCAAACTGAGCCAGAAATACCTTGTGATTAATCGGCATGTCCGTATAGCTCCCGGACGTATACCCCAGTGAATAAGTATCCATTACAAGCGAATATAAGAAACTGTTCGTTGGCTTCTCATCATGTGTCTCGAACAACTCCTGGCAGATCCCGCTCTCTTTCGCCGCACGGTCAAGCATCTCTTTGTCGTACAGCTTGATGTCCAGAGCTTCCGCTACCTTATAGCCAATCTCCCTGCCGGCGCTTCCATACTGCCTGCCTATCGTAATAATCGTATTCGTCTTTGCCATGCAAATCACACTCCTCTAAATTGATTATATATCTATTATATAACAATTTAACATAATTGTATATAATTTTCACAATATTTTACTTTTCTATATTTTTATTCACTTTATCTGTACAAGTCGTTCCAATAATTCCCGGAAGTAATCCGGCAGAGGCGCTTCCACTTCCAGATACTCTCCGGTTCCCGGATGTACGAAACCAAGCGTCTTCGCATGGAGCGTCTGTCCCTGAAGCTTTGGAAACGGACACTTGCGGGGGCCATAGACCTCATCGCCCAGAAGCGGATGCCCGATTTCTGACATATGAACGCGGATCTGGTGCGTGCGCCCTGTCTCCAGTATACACTGGATATACGTATATCCTCCAAAACGCTCCAGAACCTTGTAGTGCGTAACCGCCCTCTTTCCATTTCTGGTATGGGTACTCATCTTCTTACGCTCAACAGGATGCCTTCCGATCGGAATATCCACAGTACCGTCGTCCTCCTTTACATCTCCATGGACAATCGCCACATAGACACGCCGGATCGTATGCTTCTTCAACTGCGCTGCCAGACTCTGATGTGCCAGATCATTCTTGCATACCACCAGCGATCCTGTCGTATCCATATCGATACGATGGACGATACCAGGGCGCATCATCCCGTTGATTCCGGATAAACTCTGACCGCAATGGTACATCAGCGCATTCACCAGCGTCCCGCTGTAATGCCCAAAAGACGGATGGACAACCATCTGCTTGGGCTTGTTGACGATGATCACATCTGCATCCTCGTAAAGGATATCAAGCGGGATGTTTTCAGGCAGGATATCGGGCTCTTTGATCTCCGGGAGAGTCATCTCTACCTGATCGCCTGACAAAAGCCTGTAACTGGCTTTTACAGGCTTCTGGTTCACGATAACAAGATGGTCTTTTATCAGCTTCTGGATATAGGATCTTGATCTGTCCTCCAAAACATCCGAGAGATAGCGGTCAATCCGCTCCCCCTCCTGGTTCTCAACGACGAAACATTCCTTCAAATTCTTCCTCCTTATAATAGAAACAAATCAATATTGCCAGTGTAAATGTAGACACCGTCACATAGATATCTGCTACATTAAAGATCGGGAAATCAATCAGTTTAAAATACAGAAAATCTACCACATAATTCAGCATGATACGGTCCAGACAATTCCCCCATGCCCCGGCCATGATAAATACGGCACACAGACGAAGCGGAAGGAACCGGCGTGTCATAGGTACTCGAAGATAGAATAAGACCGCAATAACGCTGATTATAAATACACTTACGAAAAAGAAAAACCGCTGATTCTGAAAGAGGCCAAAGGCCGCCCCGCGATTCTCCAGGTATTCCAATTGAAAGATATCTTTTATAATGACAACCGGCGGATTCCCCTTCAGGTTCTCCAGCACAAGATGCTTCGTAAGCTGATCCAGAGCCACAAGCACCGCACTTCCCAGTACAGCCGCCAGACAGCGGCTGATACGTGAATATGATTTCTCCATGTTCTATTTTCCTTACTTTCCTGTTGATGAATCTGAGTATTATCACTTTATATGAAAACCTGACCGAACTTCAGCCGCAAGATCCGGATAGAAGCGCCGGATCTCTGCCGAAAATCAGAGATACTTCCGCACCTGAACCATATACCGGCCCTTCTTCGTCTCTGACAGGACGCCGTCATAGACAATCCTTCCCATCTTGCGGACAGATATGATATCCCTCTCCTTCAGACGGTATCCGTTGCTGGTAATCAGCTTCCCGTTCACAAACACACGGGCGCCTTCAATATAAGCTGTAATCTTGCTGCGGGACAGCGGATATACAAGCGCCAGCACCGTATCCAGCCTGACAGAAGCAACTGTCCCCCGAACTTCCTCATACTTTGGTTCATAGGAAACAGGGAAATCAAGGGCAGTCTCTGCCTGAACCGACGTATGTCTGATACGTGTGAGATTCTCCCTGATATATTCCGCCATCTCCTTACGGACGAACAGAAAGGCGTCCGTCCCGTCAATCATAATATCTCCCAGCTTGCACCGTTCGATCCCAAGGTTCATAACCGCGCCCAGATAATCCCGATGCCCCAGTTCTTCGGAAAACCGCTGGTTTAACGGACGGATCTTCAGAACCTCCAGGGGATACCCTAAGCCGGACTCATCCGAATCCGCCAGATTGCCCGTCCCATTATAATAAAGAGCATCAGGTAGAAAAGCAACCATCTGACGCTCCGCTAGATCATACCCGCCAAAGGTCTCATATCTGGAATAGAACAGATTCTTTGGGGTGGTATGTAAAATATTCAATTCATTCAGATTAAGCAGATCACTAAACGTAACAATCCCTCTCGTGTAAGCGATCCGCGACAATTCTATCAGTCTTTTTTGCAGTAATGTCTCTTCCTTATCCATAATTCCTCTTTATATGTTGATCTTTCTGACCGGATGGAACACTAGTACAGCGTTGCATTATTCACTGTTAATTATGCAATGCTGTACTAGAACCTTGACCTCATCGAAGACGCGTCAAACGAAGTGTTCAGAAGATCCTGCAGATCCCCGGAGATATCTACATTCGTAGGCGTGACCAGGAAAATATAGTTGGATATCTTCTGCAGATTTCCGCTGATCGCATAGGTCGCTCCGGAGGTAAAGTCTATGATCCGCTGTGCAACCTCAAGATCGATCCCTTCCAGATTCAGGATAACCGTACGCCCGCTTAACAGAGTCTCTGTAATCTCCCGTGCGTCTTCAACAGAATTCGGCTTGATTACACAGACCTCCATGCTGACGTTGTTATTCCGTCTGGCCGGCTGACGCATGGGAGTAACCTTATTATTGCCCGAATGCGAAGATCTGGACCGTGCCGGAAGCTCATAATCATCGTCATAATCGTCCTCATCCTCATAAGGATCGCTGCGCTTCTTGCTGCGGAACAATCCCTTCCTGGGCTTCTCTTCGTAGTCGTCTTCATAATCTTCTTCGAAGAAATCATCATCTTCATATTCATCATCATCGCTCAGTCTCATAATATCTAAAATCCTGTCCAATACACCCATATTAATAATACTCCTATCTTACGTCCTAACGTACTTCGCCCGGCAGGCTATAGTCTCGTGCACCAAATATTCCTGTCCCGACCCGTATCATCGTCGCACCCTCTTCTATCGCAACGCAGTAGTCATTTGTCATACCCATAGATAAAATACATACAGTATTATTATCAACGTTTTCCCCTCTCATGTCAACAGATAATTTGCGCAAGCGTTCAAAAATTGGGCGGTTTTCTTCAGCATTTTCAACAAAAGGAGCAATTGTCATAAGGCCCTTTATCCGGATATGGGTAAATCCGGCCGTCTGACGGATAAAGTCATCCAGATCCTCCGGCATCAATCCAAACTTACTCTCTTCTCTCGCCACGTTCACTTCAATCAGGATATTTACAACAATCTCATGCTTGGCAGCCTCTTTCTCGATCGTTTCGGCAAGTCTGACAGAATCGACAGAATGGATCAGATCGACCTTATCAATGATATATTTCACCTTGTTCCTCTGCAGGTGGCCAATCATATGCCACCGGATATCCTTAGGCAGAACCTCGTACTTGTCCACCAGCTCCTGCACCTTGTTCTCTCCAAATACACGGATACCAAGATCATAGGCCTCTTTCAGATCACTGACCGGTTTCGTCTTAC
Organism: uncultured Dorea sp.; assembly: GCA_947063855.1. Classification (GTDB taxonomy): domain Bacteria; phylum Bacillota; class Clostridia; order Lachnospirales; family Lachnospiraceae; genus Sporofaciens. The sequence goes on along the minus strand of CAMSTW010000009.1, from coordinate 27,802 downwards.
TGACTGCGATCAGCGTCACCTCTTCCCTGGCACGTCCCGCACGTCTGCAGGCTTCCTGAATCTCATTTTCTACATATGCAAGATTTTCCTTAATCATCTTCCTCACTCCTAGAATACCACATCATTTTCTTTGATCACACTGCCGTCCAGAGCAATATGGTCGTAAGTGGACAGGCCATATACGCTTCCCGATTCAACAATATAATACTCGTCACTCTCACACAGGATGTTCACCTGCTTGAATACGGCGTAGCCTTTGTTGATATTGTATACGCCCTTCCTGCTGCTGGTCTTGTTCAGAATACAGGTGTCGGATGAATCCGGCCGGATGAGGACGGTATCCTCATCGAAGGCGTCCGTATTCAGATAGACCATGCCGGAATCCTCATCCCGGTCATAGATATCCACACTCTGAAACTCAGGCTTGCCGCTCTCCTTCTGAACCAGCACGCCGTCTTCCTTACTGTTGCCCCCCTGCGTGATATAATTCTCTGATATCATATAGAACTTCTTGTCCACAACGGCGGACTTGGGAATCTTAAGTCCCGATTCATCCTCAAGGATCAGTTCAAGCTCCAGAAAACGGTCTTTCGCGTAATGGATCATGGAACCGCCAAATGTGAGAATCCCCAGACAGGCGTCATTCGTATCACGTATGGAGAAACCTGCGGTAACGATCTCCTGGTTCTTGGTGAGACGCACCCGGATCCGGTCCATCTCCCGCAGTTCATCGGCCGTCTCCTTCTTAAGGGCAATCACAACAGACCAGTTATCATCTCTGATCAGCTTATATACCGGACTGCCGGCTTTGATCTTCGTATTATTCTTAATACTCTTCTGCTCGTAACCATTCTTTGCCAGCATATCCTCTGTGACCTGGTCAGCCGTGACAGCTTCATATCCGTCGGTAGAATAGATGATGATTCCGTCCGAGACAGCCGGAAACACCCGGACCCCGCCGCCCTCCTGCCCTGTCATGGCCTCAAGCCTGGCCTGCCGGTTCTGGCTTGACTGGCTTTCAAGCACCGCCGATACATTATCCTTCAGATCATAGACATCGCCAAACTGCTCCTTGCAAAAGCTTTCGCTAAAGGACTGTATCCGCATCAACACGGCGCTCTGCTCTTCAGATGACAGTCTGCGCTCCTCATCCCCTGTATCTGAAAGATCCAGTTCCTGGTCTGACAGCGTATAGACCTTTGACTTTACGCCAACCTTACTGCTCTCCGGCACGAAATAATTCACATATCCGTCCGCATCTGCCTGTACCACGACTTCATTCCTCAGAATCAGGCCCGTATATGCATTATCCCTTAGAATAGAGCCTTCCCGCACTTCATAAGCCGATACGCGGTTCTCAGTCAGATAGAGCAGGACCGTAACCACCAGATAGAGAAATATAATCCCAAAGATCACGACTCCGATATTCATATGCCATTTCTTACGATAAACCTGTATGGTCATCAAATTATTCCCAGCCAAATAAAGCCTCCTGTAATCCGGAAACGGACTCAGCGTCCCGTAAATCCGCTGTTCCTAAGAGCTGCGCCATTCAGATAACCGGCTTTTTTGCCCTGATAATCTCCGTTCTTTTTCATATAATCCACCAGTTCGTCCAGAAGCTTCCACCAGCTGCACCCCCAGTTGCAGAAGACGGAAGCTTCTTTGGGAATACGGGAGAAAAGCCGCTCAACGGCAATCCCGGGGTACAGATAATCCAGAAATACCGCCGCTCTCTGAAAATACGCTTCCTTAGAGCAAAGAGACAGCTTCCCGGCTTCATAGTCCTCACACAGCGGCGTGTTCTTCGCAAGATACAGAGAGTGTACCTTTACCGTGTGAACTCTAAGAGAAGAAAGAATCTTCGCCGTCTCAACCACATCAGACAGCTCATCTCCCGGGAGGTTCAGTATCACATGGGAACACACCTCGAACCCGTAATCCCGTACCGCAAGAACCGCGTCGATGAATTCCGCCAGCGTATGCCCCCGGTTCATCCTCTCAAGCGTGCGGTAATTGCAGGTCTGAAGTCCAAGCTCTATCGTCATCTGAAGCCCTCTCTTCTCCCGGACCTCCTTCAGTATGTCAAGATATTCTCTGGAAATACAGTCCGGACGCGTCGATACTGCGATCTCCACAAGATCCGGAAACTCTGCCGCTTCATCTATATAAGACCTGAACTTGTCAGGCGGCAGAAAGGTATTCGTATAATTCTGAAAATAAGCAATAAACTTATGGGCATGGTATCTTTTTTCAATATGCTCCCTGGTCCGCGCAAGCTGTTCCCAAACAGGAACACGGGCGCTTAATGCTTCGAATCCGGTCCCTGCCTCCGAACAGAACACGCAGCCCCTTCCGGTTATCCGGTTGGGACATCCAACCGGCAGATTGACCGGAAGCTTGTACACCTTCTCACCGTATTTGCTTTTCAGATAATCCGAATAAGAATAATAAGGTAATTCTCTGTCCATGAATAAAATCCTTTCAACAAGGCATACTAGTACATCATGATGTAGCAGAATCAGCATGAGAAAGAAGGAGGAATATCTTATGAAATGGTCTGACAATACTACTTTAACAATCGTAATCATAGGCGCCATCAACTGGCTTCTGGTCGGAATATTCCGATTCGACCTGGTTGCCTTTCTTTTCGGCAATCTTTCATGGCTCTCTCGGATTATCTATACAATTGTAGGCTTGTGCGGACTCTACCTTATCAGTCTGTATGGACGGGTCTCTCACGAAAAATGAAAGATGTCACATGACCTATTCACGTGCCAGATGCTTTTTTAACGCATTTGGGCCGTATGATAAGAGAGGGGTATCCCCGGCAGCATGTCGGCGGGATACCCCTCTGATCGCTATTGGTACGCCGGGATGTTATTGATCATGGCAGTCATATCCTGATACAGCAGTTCCTTACTGACTGCGCCCATAACGATTGAGATATAATTCTCATCTCCGGCTCCCTTATTCAATAAAATCAGACAGTTCCCCGCTTCATTTGTCGTACCTGTCTTTCCGCCGACAACGGCTGCACCAACCGGCAATTCTGCCTTTCCGGATGCATAATAATTGGTCTGAGCCCAGCTCATCTGACGGACGCTTCCGTCCGCACCTGTTATTTGAACCGTATACTGCGGCGTTCCTATTATATCTATAAATTCCTGGTGGCGGATACATTCGTTAAAAATCAGATACAGATCATATGCTGTGGTATAATGATCTGTATCATGAAGCCCGTGGGGATTCACAAAATGCGTATTCGTCGCCATCAGGCTCCTGGCTTCCTCATTCATCATCTGGGCAAAGGCTTCCACGCTTCCGGCTACATGCTCGGCGATAGCCACCGCCGCGTCGTTCCCTGATCGTAACATAAGCCCGTGAAGAAGATCCCTGACCGTCAGCTGGTCTCCCGTCACGATTCCACATTTGGATTCGTCGGGAGCAAAGCTGGTTGAACTTGCATTCACGGATACGGTCGTCACTGCATCCAGATCCGTATGCTTGATTGCAAGCAGCGCCGTCATGATCTTCGTAGTGCTTGCAGGGTACAGACGCTCGTGGATATTGCAGGCAAAATCCACCTTACTGTTATTCACATCAAAGAGCCCTGACGCATGCAGGGTCGACGGATCCAGAATACCCTCGGGCACAATGTTCTGCGAAGCCACACACAGGTTCTGCGCCCACAGCTCTCCTCTGTAAATATCTCTGTTATAATTCTCTGTTTCATATACAACGGTTACTTCTTCCGCTTCCCTGCATCCGGATGCAAGGATGACAGAAAGAAAAATCACTGCCATCAATCGAAAAATTCTACCTGTACATCTCACGCCAGTCCAAATCTCCTCTGTCTAATGCTAATACAATCAATTCCGCAGTAGCCAGATTCGTAGCCATCGGAATATTATACATATCACAAAGCTGGATGACATCGTTGACATCCGGTTCATGGGGTTTGGGATTCGTTGGTTCCCTTAAAAAGATCAGCGCGTCTATATCATTCTGCGCAATCTGTGCGCCAAGCTGCTGCTTCCCCCCAAGCGGACCAGCCAGATACTTGTGCACGTTCAGATTCGTGACTTCCTCGATCAGACGTCCTGTCGTCCCGGTTGCATATAGATTATGCTTACTTAAGATCCCCCTATACGCAATACAGAAATTCTGCATCAAAGTCTTCTTCGAATCATGGGCGATCAGTCCTATATTCATCTTATTCACTCCTTATTGGTATTTTTTCGGCTGTAATCCAACGTTCAGAACAATTCCGATCCCCAGGTACAGGCTCACAAGCGAAGTCAGTCCATAGCTTACAAATGGCAGCGGAACTCCTGTATTCGGCAATATCTGAGTGGCAACACCGATATTAATAAAGCTTTGTATGCCAATCAATCCTCCTACACCACAGCAGATAAGTCTTCCCGTCAGATTCTGCGATCGCATTCCTGTTAAAATACATTGTATCACAATTAACAACAATAAAGCAATAACTATACAACTTCCTGTGAAACCAAGTTCCTCACCTATGATGGCAAAGATGAAATCCGTCTGTGGTTCCGCGATAAAATTACCGTTTTTGACAGATGTGGTCGTATTATTATTCAGCCCCTTCCCCGTAAGCTGCCCTGAGCCGATGGCCATGACGGCGTTCTTCTGCTGGTATGCGCCGTCGTCCGCATACTTCTCCGGCTCAATAAAAGCGAGGATACGCTCCTGCTGGTAATCCTTCAGAATCTTCTGGTCCGGCTGTACCACGAGACTTAAGAAGATCGCGGTCGTTGGAATCAGTATCACCAGGATCGCGCCGATCACACGGTAACTGAGACCTCCCACGAAGATCAGAAGGCAGAACACGGAAGCCGTACAGATCGTGGTCGAAAGATTGGGCTCCATAAGAATCAACGCCAGCGGGACTGCGCATAACGCGGCAAACTTCACCAGCGTCAGCTTATCGCTGATCTCCTCCGCATGCTCTACGATGAACTTGGCGAAGAAAAGAATCAGCAGAATCTTGGCAAGCTCGGAGGGCTGAAAGGTCGTAATTCCCAGATCGATCCAGCGCCTTGCCCCGTTTACCTTGGTTCCAAACACCAGTACGGCCCCAAGGATAACAACGGAAAAGATATAGATCAGCCAGTAAAAATCCGCAATCCACACATAGTCAATCAAAGATATGACCACCATGACCACGATGCCTACGGCGACGCCGAACACCTGTCTTGGCTGGTAGATTGCCTTGGCGCTCCCGACTGCAAGTACGCCTATGACAGACAGCACCAGCACCAGAAACACGAGGCTGAATTTATAATCTTTTATATGGTAAGTCTTTATAAATCTTGGTAATCTTGGTAATCTCACACTTCTTCTCCTGCAAATGTAATGACGACCTGCGTCCTTTTAATATTAACCTGAAAATCATCTTCTGTAAGTTCTATATATTTGGAGAGAGAACTATAGAGTTCCCTGCATATATTGTCATAGACATCCGGCGTACAATGGACCCTGTCCGATACAACGAGCGCTTTCACACGGTCCTTCGCAATAGAAACAGACGATTTTCTCAGCATGCCTACTCCTCCTAATCCTTCTTGAAAAGACCGGTGATCCTGGATAAGAATCCTGTGTTATTCGTAAGCTCCATGAAGGGAACCTCATTCCCCATAATACGCTTACAGATATTCATGTACGCTGTACCTGCCCTGGAATCCAGGCCGATCACAGGCTCTCCCTGATTCGTGCCGATCACAACCTGCTCGTCGTCAGGCAGCGCGCCGATCAGCGGGACAGACAGTATCTCCGTCACATCATCCACGGTCATCATATCCCCCCGCTTCACCATATCTATACGGATCCTGTTGATGATCAGATCCATCTGTTTTAGTTTGTTGTTCTCCAAAAGACCGATGATACGGTCTGCGTCCCGGATTGCGGATACCTCCGGCGTCGTCACGATGATCGCGCGGTCTGCGCCGGCGATAGCGTTCATGAACCCCTGTTCAATCCCGGCCGGACAATCCAGAAGTATGTAATCGAATTCATCCCTTAACTCTGATGTGAGCTTCTTCATCTGTCCCGGCGATATCGCCGTCTTGTCCTTGGTCTGGGCCGATGGAAGCAGATACAGGTTCTCATAGCGCTTGTCCCGTATCAGCGCCTGCTTAAGCCGGCAGGTGCCTTCGATGACGTCCACCAGATTGTAGACGATCAGATTCTCAAGTCCCATAACCACGTCAAGATTACGAAGGCCCAGATCTGTATCAATCACAACCACCTTCTGATCAAGCTTCGATAATCCCGCGCCCAGATTTGCCGTTGTTGTCGTCTTGCCAACACCGCCTTTTCCCGATGTAATTACAATAACTTCGCCCATGAATAACTCCCTCCTATAACTGGTTTCACTTCGATATCTCCTATACGGAGCCTCTCAGGCTCCATGTCAGATGCTGCAATAACCGCATCATAGTTGCCGGCAGCCCCGGCGATCACGGTGCCGTATATGGCGCCGGTCACCACGACATTCTGCTTGGAGGCCACAACCGCACCCTCCTCTATGTCGCCGACAATCACTATGCTTGTCTCAGATTCCAGAATCTGTCTTCCTCTCAGTGTACCTCTATAGAACCGGCCGTCTCTTTCATGGATTGTTTCCAGACTTTCATCCAGCATTCTCTTGTGGATCTCTTCTGTATCCGTATCCTGTTCTACAATACATAATATCTGTATACCGGCAGCGTCCTGGATGGTCCCGGCCATCCGCTGCTCTTCTTCCTTTGTGAAAGTACGTCCCTCGAATTCTACCGCCATATCCGCATGGTCAAAAAAGTGTGCACAGGACTGAAACTTCCTCCTGACTTCCTCCAGTAATTCTTCGTAGGGCATATCCGGGTCAAAATAAATCGTAATCCCATACCTGTTACTCTTAATAAGCACCGGTTCTTTCACATACACTCATCCTTTCCCTTAATCTCCTCCTGACTTGATATTCTTAATCTGTTTGGCTTTTCCGGTCACAATCTCTTCCTCCGGAGTTATCTCATAATAGTATTCCAGTACATCATTCGCGACCTCCGTAGGATAAGTGGAACCATAACCATTGGCGATACGAGTTGCAAATGCAATCTCCGGATTATCGCTTGGAGCAAATCCAACGAACACTCCGTGGTCTGAATGCGTCTTGCTCTGCTGTGCCGTACCTGTCTTGCCGGACAGTTTTACATTGCTTGCATTCAGTTTGGAAAATATATGTCCCTGGGAGACCGTAATCACATTACGCATCCCTGTATGAACCGCATTCCAGGTAGTATCCGAAACGCCGGTCACTGTATTTAGGATCTCCGGCTCATATTCCTTCACCGTCTCGCCGTTCATGTCGGTTACTTTATCAAGAAGACTTAACTTAAACACGGTGCCCTTGTTGGCGATGGCGGTAATATAGCGGGCAAGCTGGCTGGTCGTATAGTTGTTCGTTCCCTGCCCGATTGCAGAAGGAACGGAAGAATCATCCGAGATCTGCGGCTCGGATTCCGGGATCTCAACCCCAGACGTCTCTCCAAGCCCGAACTGCTCCGCGTATTTTCTTATTACCTCCAGGCCAAGATTGCTGGAATAGTACTTCTCTGTCGCTTTCCCTTCCGTATTATCAGAACCAATCTGCGTGATACCCTCGTCCTTAAGGCTCATACGGTATCCCACCTCATAGAAATAGCAGTTGCAGGAGTTCTGGATCGCCCCGGATGTATTCAGGCCTCCATGGGCGCCCGGAAAGATCCAGCATTTGGGATTGGGTTCTACCTTCTTATACGTACCGCTGCAGGGAAGATACGTATTCACATCTACCACGCCCTCCGTCAGCGCCGCGACCGCCATCAGCGGCTTATACGTGGACCCGGGGGCAGTCTTCTCCTGCGTGGCGTTATTATAGAAGGGCCTTGCCTGGTCTGTCACCAGCTTATTATAGTAATTCGAATCCATGGCGTTGGCAAGCCGGTTATTGTCATATCCGGGATAGGATACACAGGCAAGCACTTCTCCCGTTCTGGTATCCGTCATGACCAGCGAACCCGTACAAGGCTCCAGGGCAAGCTGTCCCGGGGTAATCTCCAGGGTCTCGATCTTCCCCCGTATGAAATCATAGGCCGTGACGCCGCCGGAATTCAAGCCGTTATATTGTGCCTCGTCCATAGGCAGAATCCCCTGTTCATAAAGCATCATGCAGATCTGCCTTCCTGTGACCGCACCGGATTTGATCATATAGCGGTAGATCAGCTTGTCAAAACTGCGGTGGGTGTTCAGGTAATCAATGATATAGGCTGTTAATCCCTGATAAAGTTCGCCCGAATCGGAATATTCACCCTCTGCCGATACATATTCTTTTAGAAGAGAGGTATCCACCCAGTTCTTTGAGATGGCGTAGGTCAGATAGGTATACAGATTGATACTCTCATCATCCTTCCACGCCTTATATGTCTCATCGTTCCGGTCAATCGCATCTGACTTGAGAATACCGGTATTCGTCGTAAGCAGATCCGTGACAATGTAGGTCAGGTATGCCTGACGCTCCTTTGGACAGTCTCTGTACGCCGCGGCGTTTGGATCATTGAGGATCCCGGTCAGTTCTTCAAGCACCTGTGCCTTTCTGCCGGAGAATGCGGCCAGAACCTCCTGCTCTGTGGCTCCGGCGTCCGGCTGTTCAAAATGCCCCAGATTCAGAATGTCGTTACTAATGAATGAATTATACACATCCCCGATGGGAATGATCACATCGTTGCCGTCCTCCACCTGGGTACGGTCATAATCCAGGGCGTTCTGAATCTTCAGAAGCAGGATACCCGCAAGCTCCTGCTCAATCACATGGTATGCTACCTTTTGCAGATTGGCGTCAATGGTCAGGTATACATCATTGCCTGCCTTGGGTTCCTTCTCGTTGACGGTTTCTATAATCTTACCGACACTGTTCACATACAGCTTAATCTCTCCCTTCTTCCCCTGAAGAAGGGTATCCATAGTCTGTTCAAGGCCTGACTTGCCCACGGTGTCAGTCTTGGAATATTCTTTCTGCTGTTCCTTGCTAAGGGCGTCGTACTCCTCCTGGGAAATCTGCCCGATATAACCGATCAGATTGGCAAAGCAATAGCTGTCGGCATATCTGCGCATAGACTCTTCCGCTATGCTGATCCCCTGCAGATCATCCAGATGCTCCATGATAACGGCAACCGTCTCGTCGCTGACATCCTCCGCAATCGTCGTTGCGATAAACTTCTGGTAACTGTTCAGAGAGATGGCGTAACGGATGTTGACAAGCTTAAGTATATCCGGCTTCTCCATCTTTGACTGATTGATACCAAAGCCATATACCTCGTCCGTACAGAGATAATCCATCAGACCTTCCGCAGATATGCTCTTTTGCTTCTCTGACAGATCGTCAATCGTCTTCTTACCGTATACGTCGGCTATGAACCGCAGGCGCTGCGTCTCGCTCTCCTGCATAAACATATAATTGCCGTTATTGTCCAGAATGATACCAAAATTATTGATCACCGTATCGCCGTTGGATTCAACCATCCGAATCACATCGGTGATGGTCTTGTTCAATTCCTTATTCTTGTGTTCTCTGTCATCGTACTCTCCGTTATCCTCGATGGTAACCGCATAAGCCAGCTCATTATAGGCCAGAAGATACCCGTTACGGTCATAGATATGGCCGCGGGTGCCCTGGACCTCCTTCGTCTTCTGGATCTGCAGCTTATAATCATCAAGATATTCCTGTCCCTTCACAATCTGAAGATGGAACACCCTCTGGACAAGGATCGCAGATAGGATACAGAACACGACAATGATTACAAATATTCTCGATTGTGCGATTGAAGATATACCGGATTTGATCCGTTCCCATAAACTATACAAATTTGCTTGCACTCCTTTGTTCTTCTTCTTCCAGCTTCTTATTCACGTATAATATGATCTGATATAAGACCAGCGTTACCAGAATGGTGTATACCAGTTCCGGCAGAATGATACTTGTCAGATGACTGAGGAAGGCAAAATCCCCGCGGAGCATGTAGATACATGCATATACCATCAGACCATATATGAGCTCGCTGGCTCCGATCAGTACGATCGGAAGCTTAATATCATCATCATAGAACATCCGCTTAAAAGAGCCGTTCACATATCCTGTTACCGAATAAAGTATCATATAAAATCCCAGAACATTCCCCCAGAACAGATCTGACAAAAGCCCGCAGATCACTCCTACAAACATCCCTTCCTTCTTGCCCCGCATGAATCCGAATGATGAAGTGACCACAATCAGAAGGTTCGGCCGGATGGAAGCAAAGGTAAGATAATGGAATACTGTACTCTGCAGCAGAAAACAGACAAGGATAATCATAAATGTTATGAGCTTTCTCTTCATGGATTATTCACCTTCTCCTTCATTGGCGCCTGCATTATCCGCATTCGCTGTATCCGCGGCGTCTGCATCGTCCGCATTCGCTGTATCCGCGGCGTCTGCATTGTCTGCATTCTCAGTATCTGAGGAATCTTTGGCGTCAAGCATATCCTGCTTCGTCGTGGTGATAACCAGAACCTCCTGCAGCTTACTGAAATCAACTGCAGGCGTGATATAGCCCGAGCGCGTCAGATTGTTGGAATCGACTTCAATATCACTGACATAGCCGATGAATAATCCCTGTAAAAAGCGGTCGCTGATATGAGAGGTTACCACCTGCTCCCCTTCCTTGATATCATTATCATTGTTCGGAAGCTTCTCGAACCGGAGCCTTCCGTCTGAAAGAAGCTCGAGATCGCCCCTGACCACACAGGTATCGGAGGTGGAAAGCATCATGGCGCTCACGTTACTGGCGTCGTCTACAATGGAACGTACACGGGCGTAATTCGGGCCGACTTCAATCACGATCCCGACCAGTCCGCTGCCGGCCAGCACATTCGAGTTCACCTTCACGCCGTCATTGCTTCCCTTATCAATGGTAAAATCTGCAAACCAGTTGTTGCCGCTGTTCGCAATGACATGGGCCCCGATCTTCTCATAATCAGAATAATTCTCGCTGAGCTTGAATAATTCCCTGAGACGGTCCAGTTCGTACTTCTCCTGGCGCAGACGTGTGTTATCCATCGTCAGTTCATCCACCTTCGACTGCAGCTGCCTGTTGCGCTCTTTCATATCATCCAGCGTCTCGAAATTATCTGACAGGTCGCTCATAAACCGCCCGACATAGCTGATTCCTTCCTGCATGGGAATCACTGTATACCCTCCGATAAAACGAAGCGGTCCGCCTCCGTCTGTAAAGCGCTCGATCCCAAGCAGTATAATAGAAACCACAATGATTATAAGCAGTACGTATTTACTTGAAAAAGATGATTGATTCTTGGTCTTCATAGCTATCTCATCCACCTATAATTCTCATCAATCATGGAAAATGCGAACTTACGCAGATCCTTTGACTGAATAATCTTCTTAAGCCCTGACACCGCACAGATGTCCGGGTCTACAGACGTCCGGGTCTTAATCCCGACCATCTCTTCAATATACATCTCAAGCCCCGCAGTATGGGCAACGCCGCCGGTCAGAAAGATACCGTTCTCATTGATGGCCTTGCGGACCTCCGGAGGCGTCCGGTCAAGCAGCGACTGGATCGCGCCTACACACTGAAGCAGCGGATCCTTCATCGCAAGTCTCACCAGAGTGATAGAGATTCCCTTACGCATGGGGACTCCCGTAATCAGATCCCGTCCGGCCACAGTGAGCATGGACTCGATCTCACTGGTGAATATCCCGAAATTCTTCCGCAGCACCTCTGCGGTATGGCTTCCAATCAGGAAATCATGGCTGTGGCGCACCAGATTGATAACCGACTGGTCGAAGGTATTGCCTCCAACCTTCAGAAGACGGTTCATGACCATACCGCCTTCGGCGATTACCGAAAGCTCCGTCGTCTGGCCGCCGAAGTTCACGATAAATACCCCCTTGGTGTTCTGTACATCCAGATTCAGCCCGATCGCATCCGCGATGGAACGCTCCACGATATTGACTTCCTTCGCTCTGGCCGTAGAGTGGATGACAAGGTCGAAGAACGCCTTCTTCTCCACCTCGGTTACATCCGTGGGTACTGCCACCACATATTCGGATCCCCGTGCGAACTGATGCCCCTTCTTAAGCAGGTTCTGCAGAAGGAACTGCATATCATGGAACCTGGATATGACGCCTTCCTTCATGGGGAATACCACATCTATATTCGACGGTGCCTTCTCATGCATCAGGAAAGCATCGTCGCCTACTGCGAAGATCTCACGCTCATTCCGGAGCGCGATCACATCCTTCTCTTTCCATATGCTGTCTTTCTTCTTATCATAAACCTTGATCTCGTACGAGCCAAGATCAAGACCGTATACATTTCTCGCCATCTGACTAGATCCTTTCTAAAGCATGCCCTCTTCCCGGAAGCTCATATAGCGATTATTGCCAATGATGATGTGATCTAACAGCTCAATCCCGATTAATGCGCCGGCATCCAGGATTCTCTTGGTCGTCAGCATGTCTTCACGGCTGGGAGTCGGATCACCGCTTGGGTGATTATGCATAATTACAATGGATACAGCATTCTTTTGTAATGCTTCTATAAAAAGCTCTCTTGGCGTGACCAGGGAAGCGTTCACCGTACCCTTTGATATATCGGTCTCACCCACAAGCTTCGCTTTCGTATTCAGCATCAGAAGCTTCGTAATCTCCTGCTTCTCGTGCCGCATATCCTCCATATAATACCTCGCGATCGACGCAGGCTCCGTGAAGCTTAAAGCTTCCTGGTAAGAGGCCTTGGAAAGCCTCTTGGCCAGTTCGGATATGCAGGATAACTGAATTGCCTTCACCTTACCGATCCCTTTGATAGCCATCAGACGCTCCATGCTGAACTGGTGAAGTCCCAGAATTCCGGTCTCACCTGCATGATATAAGATCCTCCGGGCCAGCGCAAGGGCGTTCTCGCCCCGGGTGCCGGTACGTAACAGAACTGCCAGCAGTTCTTCGTCGCTTAAGCCTGCGCTCCCTCTGTGTTCACATTTCTCATAGGGACGCTCCGTCTCTGGTATCTCTTTCATAGTATTAGGCTGGTTCATCTTATCTTTGGATTCGTACGACACTCAAAAAGACTCTATAAGAAACGGTAAATAATGATAGCAAGGATCACGCCGATAATACTTGCAATAGTAATCTTGATCGACAGACCAAAGGTAATCACCAGAATCCCAAGATTCAGGATGATAGGCTCCTCTATGCCGAAAGCCTGTCCATAACCAAGCCAGCCAAGTGCAGGTACTCCCTGCGCCAGCTGCCCGATGAATCCTCCAAGTACGATCCCTGTCAGCATCAACAGGAATAAAGCCCAGGCGTTTTTGCTCCCTGTTCCTTTCATATGTACTCCTCCTCGTTTTCTCTATCTAAAAAACTCAGTACATTTTATCACATTTCGGAAACGGTGTATAGAGTTATCACATTAAAAATTTCTTAATCTGTACGCACAGATGTCGAAAATATGTCTTTTTTGAATGATATTCCGTGGGAAGATCCGTAATCTTTTATCGGAAACAGCTGTGATATTCGCGGGATATCGCTTCGGCTATCTTTAGGCCGTCTATCGCGGCAGAAGTGATCCCTCCCGCATATCCGGCGCCTTCGCCGCATGGATATAAGCCCCTGATCCTGCTTTGCATAGTTTCATCCCGCAAGATCCGCACCGGAGATGAGGTCCGGCTTTCGACGCCCGATACCACTGCATCCGGGCGGTCGTAGCCTTTCAGACGACTTCCGAAGGAATGAATGCCTTCTGTCAACGCTTCCGCCAGTTTTTCCGGAAAGACTGCACGTACATTTCCCCAGACATAACTGCCCTTCATCTGCGGATCTATTCCGCCGGGGCCGGCAGACGGCTGGTTCTTACAGAAATCTTCGAATAACTGGACCGGAATCTTCCCGCACCCCTCCCTGTAGGCGGCCTCTTCGAGCCTGCGCTGGAACTCCACCCCGGATAACGGGTCTGATTCTCTGACTGATGAATCTGCCTCTTGATAATCCTTGGGGGTGACAGTCACCACCACAGCGCTGTTGGCGTTGATCCCGTCTCTCGCATGATAGCTCATGCCATTTACAGCCAGGCGGCCGGATTCCGAGGATGCGTTGACAACGTAACCTCCCGGGCACATGCAGAAGGTATAGACGCCCCTTCCATCCGGAAGATTCGCCGTCAGCTTATAAGCGGCGGCCGGAAGGCAGGGATCATGCGCTGTTCCATATTGCGTGCGGTCAATCATAGACTGCGGGTGCTCCATGCGGATGCCCACGGCAAAGGCTTTGGCCTCCATGGGAACTTTCCGGTCTCTCAGCATGGAAAAGGTATCCCTTGCACTGTGTCCGACAGCCAGGACAGCGAGGTCCGTATCCAGAACTTCCTGTGTGTTCTGCCCTGTTCTTATTATGACTCCTGTCAGTCTCCCGGCGCCCTCATCTTCTGTAATATCTTCTGTAACCACAAGATCTGTTACCTGGGAATGGAATCTCACATCTCCGCCATGAGAAATGATAAATTCACGCATATTTCGCACCACTTTCGCCAGTATATCCGTTCCGATATGCGGCTTGCTCTGGTACAGAATCTCCTTTGGAGCGCCATTTTCCACGAAGATCTCAAGAACCCGGGCGTTGCGGCCAAGCGGATCGTTGACCAGCGTATTCAGCTTCCCGTCGGAAAATGTCCCGGCTCCGCCCTCGCCGAACTGCACGTTGGACCCGGGGTTCAGAAGCCCCGTTCTCCAGAATGCTTCCACATCCTCCATACGCTCTTCCACAGACGCGCCGCGCTCCAGAAGAACCGGCCGGTAACCAAGACGGGCAAGCTCATATCCGCAGAATAAGCCTGCCGGTCCGGTTCCGATCACTACAGGACGATGAGCCAGCGGTCGTATTCCGCTGGCTCTTAACGAGTATTTCTTCTCCTTTGGCTGAAATTGGATATTGGAACTCTTCTGCTTCCGGATACGCTTTCTTACCGCTTCTTCGTCCTTTACTTTTACGTCCACCGTATAGACATAGAAAAGCTGCGGTTTCTTCCGGGCGTCCAGGGACTGCTTCTTTTTCGTATATGACAGAAGCTCGTCTTCCCCGATTCGAAGGAGCTTGCCGACCTTCGCCTTTAACGCATCCTCCGTGTGATGGACATCTAATTTCAACTGACTGATCCGTATCATAATCTCTTCTCCTTCGCAATCTCTTTCACTTCACCATCTCTTTCACGCTTCACAGGACCGTTTCTTTCCATGCCAGAACCTGCCTAAGGACATCGTCCATATCTACCTGGGAAAAGTCTGTGGTATCGACGATCATCTGCACGCCGTCTACAGAAAAAGTATCAAACCCCCTGTGAGTGATTCCATACAGATAATCTTCATAAGAAATGGATGCTGCCCTTAATTCCTCCGCGCTATGCTCCCTCTCCTGCGGGTAACAGTCATTCAGCACATGCCCCTTATGTCTCTGAGGGCTGATATTCCGTTCCAGAAAACGCTGATAGATTACCCTGTAATCTCCGGTCAGAGTCACCGTCAGTGCAGGATACCGGTATTCTTTGAGAAGAGATTCGATACCGTCTTTTGATATATGTTCAAAATTATTCTCCAGTATAAAAGGCTGCCCTGCTTTCATCAACTGCTTCGCCGCATAATATATAATCTCCATGCCTGCAATCCCAAGACTGACCTTTTCCTGTCTTGAGTGAAAGCCTACATGGTCGTACAGCAGTTCTTTGACGGTGTCTTTGGAAAAGACAGGTAAACGCATCCTTTCTGACAGATATTCTGCCATCGTCGTCTTCCCTGCCGCGGGAATTCCTGTCACTAATATACAATACATGATCTTATCTCCTTCTTCCGGCCGGTACAATCCGATGGAACGCCGCTATCTCTGATACCGTCCTGTGCTTCGCTTCTGCCGTTTTTCCGGGAGCGCAGACAACGCGGAATACAGGCCCATAATCAGGGCGCCGCTGATCAGCAGCCCGCCTATGATATCCGTGAACCAGTGCGCGCCTGAGGCAAGCCGCCCTGCAACCATTACAATCATAATGAGCGCAGATACCAGGCGTATGAACAGATTGGCTCCCCTGCTTCTTACCAGAACCCCGCACTCCAGCATCGCGGCAGCCATAAAACAGCATACCAGCATCGTGTGGGAAGACGGATAGGAAGCCTCCAGTTCCCCTTCCATCAGCATCGGCCTGTAATTCACAACGTAGACTTCAAACAGGACATATACCATGATCGTAACCATATAGAAGATTCCAAGAAAGATAATGCTTGTGTCAACTTTGAACAGACTTCTTCTCTGAATGCACTGAACCAGGCCCACTGCAGCAAATATAGCCGCGGTAAACAGCGGGAGGACGCCAAGCCACTCTGTGATGGTATACCAGATCTCATGGGCGCCAAGAGAATCGCGGACAAGCGCATTTACCGAAGCAAAGCCCACGCTTGAACCGTCCGGTCCGATCGGCGCCACATCAACCAGCTGTACCAGAGCCGTGAAAATAACGAACAGAAGCAGCCATATTCCAGTAATAATATAATTCATTCGTCTCTTTTGCATCTTAGATTCCTCTTTTCTTTTCAGCTTATATATTTTTTATCATTTTCGGATATTCAACGTACCGAAGTATACTATCATTTTATTCGGAACAGTCAGGGTTCCATCTACCGCATACTGGTCAAACAGATTTGATAATTCCTCTAAATACTGGCTGTATCCCGGATCCCCTTCCTGAAGGGAATAGGAACCGGACAGGCTGCGGATGATAAAAGCTTCTTTCGAAGTGTAAACCAATGGATGATTATACTCTTTATACGTATATTCACCTTCAAAAAATCGCCGGATCCTTATGTCATCCTGCTTAATTCCTCCGGCAAAGCCCTTAAAATCCGGACAATATCTGGTAAATATGCGAAAACTGTGCTGGTTTAGTCCGCTTTGCATATCACGAAGATTCCAGATCAGGAACACCTGTCCGCTGTTTTTTAGAATCCTCACACATTCTTTTCTGAAAAGAACAGGATCAAACCAGTGAAAAGCCTGTGCCGCTGTTACAAAATCAACCGAGTGATCGTAAAGAGAGGTCCGGGCGTCTGTTCCGTTAACGATTCTGGCACCGCTGTATCCGGACAATTCTTCTGCCGCCCTGGCCCGCATATCGTCATTAGGCTCCACACAGTAGACGAAGCTGCCCCGCTCTAACAGTAATCTGGCGAACTTTCCTGTTCCGGAAGCAACATCCGCTATCACGGATTCTCTGGAAAAACCATGCTGTGAGTACAGTTCATCAACGAAAGAGTCCGGATATGCAGGACGCCCGGCTGCATAGACCTCTGCCAGTCCGTTAAACTTGTGTGTACTGTTCATCTGATTTTCCTCCATCTGGTGACGTTTCCTCCACTATAAATCCATATGTTTCACGTAAATCATCCCGCATATTCTCATCAGAACGGTAGTATTCATATACAACCGACCCATCAGACTTTATAAATTCAACAAGAAATACTTGCTTTTCCGCTATCTCCATGGGGTAACTTACATAGGAAATGATATCCCCTGTAACCGGCCGCTCTTTCATATCTTCATACGCATCTTCCAACCGCCAGAATCTTATATACTTACATTCCGGATTAACCGGCTCCATATAACTCTGTCCATAATATGCCGCCTCATATTCTTTATTACCAATCTGAATGCTCTCTGTCTTTAATGGTTCCGTCAGCGAAGACATATCTTCAGAATGTACGGCTTCTCCGTAACGTTCCTTTAATTGGCTGGCCATACACGGAACAGCCTTCGTCTGATACTCCTTACCGTCAAGCTGTGTATGTGCTCCTCCGTAGATTCCCATGATACTTGTACCATTTAATGCCTCAAATTCGCGTATGAAATTCTTAGTCATCATGTTTTCACGATATATGCTGTCAGAATATTCGTGAAATATCTTTCCATGTTCAAGGGATTCCGAAGCTAACTTATATTTTTCCGAATCTTCTTCACCGTTCACCCGCAGATGTTCTAAATATCGCTCCCCGGTTTCAAAATGATGCCCCACATCTGTCCCGTGAAAAACCGTATCCGGATAATTCTCTTTGATGCTCATATAAAATGCCCTCACTTCAGGACAATGATCCACAATTCCTTCCCAATCTGCATATAGCTTCTCAAAAATATCATTATCCTCAGACTGCATCCACATATTCAGAAATTCTGCCGTAAAGCACGGGTACTCTATAAACAAATCTCTCATTCCATCCGCATAATATTCTCCCCATATTTCTAATTCCTTTTTCAACATATTATCCTGGGCGTGAAGTTCACCATATAAGAATATCTGTCCCTGCTTTAACGTATCTGTATTGTCTTTACTTATATCATTTTCGTTAACAGACATATTATTTTTATAAAGCACTATACCTGTGCCAATGCATACAACTGACATTATCAATGCTATCTTCTTTAACAGATTGTTTTTGGTGAACATATTTGATACTCCTGTTTTTACACTTCTTTCGGCACCTTCTCAATCACGCAGCTGTGCGTCTTCGTCTTTCTGTCATAGCTGATTCCCGCCAAAAGCAGATTGCCCTCATAATCCTTCAAGGCATCCACATAATTCCTGTCCTTAATCTGCGCAATCGCCCCCTTAGCGTCCATATCCCACTTAAGCTCGATAATCACAGCAGGCTTATCCATATGAAGCTTGCGCGGAATCAGGCAGATGTCTGCAAATCCCTTTCCGCCCGGCAGCTCCCGGACGATTGTATAGTATTCCCTTGCAAAGTAGAACGCCAGATTTATCGTACAGCTAAGGGAATTCTCATCATTATACTCAAGAATCGACACCTCCCTGTGAGCGCGGTCAATACCCTCCGCCACAGCCTGTGCATCCATCTCCCACAGCGATTCCAGTAGTTTACGGGACGCTTCCACAGAACGGATTACTTCCTGCCAGTCCATGGTACTGATTGCATTCACGTACTCTTGCGAAACCTCTTTATTTGGAATAGCAACGGTTTCTTTCGTACTGTCATAGGTCAGATACCCCAGATGCACCAACAATGTCAGGATATCATCCTTTGACGCAAATGTCGTCATATCATTCTCAAAAGTCCCTGTATTGATATGGATCTCTTCTCTTGCCAGCATCCGCACCACCGCATCTTTAAGCCCGTCCATATCCATCTGAATATAGATCTTGAGCGCTTCATAGGTCTCCGTCCGGTTCCAGTATGTGCCGCATCTGTGCCGCATCATGGCTTCTACCACAGACTTGGGATTGTACATATAATGGCAGAAATCACCGTCTTTCGTATGGGTTACAAGCCGGTAACCATCATACCATGCCTTCGTTTCCTCAAAGCTCATCCCGTACTTCCCACAGAGCTCTTTCACTTCATTCTCCGTAAATCCAAAATACTCTGCCAGATCGCCCGGATCTGTCATAGAATATTCGGTGAACATATTCAACGCAGAGTGGGAACCATATTTCTTAATCGGAAGAATCCCTGTCATATACGCCAAAGCCACATAATCCTTATCCTTAAGCCAGGCACGTAAGAAATCCAGATACTGCTTCTGTGCATCCGCATCCTGCCGGTACTCGCGGAAAAGGCAGTCCCACTCGTCGATCAAGATCACAAAAGGACGTTTTGTCCTGGTAAAAATATCTTTCATCACCTGAATCAGATTCCCTTCATCGCGGAAACGAATCTCCGTGAAATAATCTGTCAAATCAAAAATAAGATATTTGCAGAACATAGACAGCATCTCATCCACACCATTCGTCATACTCAAAAAATCCTGCATATTAATCTTGATGACATCATATTGATTCAGGTGTTTTTGATACGACTCAGACTGGCTGATTGCCAAATTCTCAAATAGATTCGCCGAATTTTCATCCTGATTATAATACGCTGCCAGCATATTTGCCGCCACAGATTTCCCAAACCGTCTTGGGCGGCTTACGCAGACAAACTTCTGCTGTGTATCAAGAACATCGTTCATCTTCTCGATAAATCCGGTCTTGTCCACATAAATCGCCGAATTCAGGCTTTCACGGAATCCTTTATTCCCCGGATTCAGATAACTGCCCATACTCCTTACCTCCCTGATTACAGATATTACTGCAGATATAGATTCTCACGAACCCGCATAAGTATCATTCCTGCAAATATAAATTCTCACGAACCCGCATAAGTATCAGATCAATCCCCCGGATACTGGTCACACGGAATTTTTCTTCCAGAAGCCCCCATAATTCCTGTCTCTGTTCATCTGTCAGTCTCAGGTTCTGCACAAACGTAACCAGCGCAAAATCAGCCAGGGATTTACTGATCATATCTTTCTGTACACACAGGCTGTCAATCAAAATCGAGACACTGGAAAAGGTATCTCTCCCATAAGATGTAAATGAAATCTGCTGCAATACAGAAAACACTTCAATCCTGTCAAAATCAAGGTTAAGATCACTTGTATAGAGATCCCGGATGTAATCATTACAGTAGGAAAGAAACTGCATATGAATCGCGTTCTTCTCTACAATAAATACATCTTCACACTTTGCAGCCGCCAGGTCAAGACCCATAACAGTGAGTCCTCTCTGAAAGAAAGCCCTGACCACATAACGGTTCTCTTCTTCGATACAGCTCATAACAGAATCTGCAAAAATCGGAACATATCGCGCCTTATCAGCTTGAATCAGACTGTTTGTCCGTGCAATCCCCCGCTTATTATCTTCATGGAAGGATATAAGAACCTCTTCAAACTGGCAGTTATCTGCTTTGATATACACGGATACCCGATAAATCTTGTCAATCACACAGATAAACGAACGCGCCGGCTCCTGATCCTTTCTACGCATAATCATATATGGCTGAAGATTGGATAAATATTGCTTTACAAAGTCAAGAACATCCCTGCCGCAGTATTCTATATAGTCAAAGAGATGCTTATTCAACCCGCTTCTGTGCTCAGTCTCATCCAGTTTCAAGCGGTCAAGTTTCGCCAGTCTGCGCAGCTTCCGGCAGACGGCAATCATGCTCATATCAATCCCCTGATGTCTTGCATCTTCATACGTAAGCTGCATCTTCTCTGAAACCTCCTGACTTTTTTCGTTTCTCGAATTATACATCATTTGCCGCCAAAATTCAATAAAGCAACCGACGTTTACCTTTTTGCTCTCAACAGATTCTTTCTTCTTTTGTTGATATGCCTTATAATAACAGTCAGGGTTATTCTTTTTAATCAAAAAGAGGGTTCACTTCCCCGCAGCTTGCTGTGAGGAAATTTCTTGGCAAAACCTGTGAAAGAAGGGGGAAATAATTTCATGAATATAAAGATTGTAGCACAATATTTACAGTTTTTACGAAAATCCAGTCATTATACCCAGGATGACCTGGCGGCAAAATTGGATATATCCCGGCAGGCTGTCTCGAAATGGGAGACCGGAACAGCGCTTCCCGATATTGAGATCCTGTTAAGACTTTCCAAACTCTATGGAATCACAATCAACGATATATTAGAGCCGGTGATATCGCCCCGGCGGATTACCGATTTTGAGCAGATTGCTTCAATCCCGGAACCTGAATTGAAAGAAATCCTGGAACAGTTTGACGACCGCTCGCTTGCAATTGCCCTGATGGGTGCGTCGCCCGGGATGAATCATTTGTTGGAAAGATTGTCTCCTGATACAGATTATGCGGCGCTTCAAAATGCGATTGGACGGGTGCGGATTGATGAGGTGGAAGATATGCAGGCCAATCTGATATCGCTGATAAACTTGCATTTTATTGACATTAAGAATACAAACCGCTGATGGGCAGGATTTTTATAAAATCCTGCGATTCGTGGCATATATGTTTGTACATGCGGTCATTTCCCGACTGCTCTGAATGCATGGATGAAGCGTTCTTTATCAACCACAGCTATCATGACGGTCTCCTTATTCCTGCATCTTATCTCAATTCTGTCCAAAGAAGCCGCAAGGGAAGAAGACGGATTATTCGTTGGCGACAGGGCAGCAATCGCGTTGTATGGAATCTTCTTTTTTATGAGTCCAAATACGATAAGCAGCGCCTCATCCTGCAATTCTACATAATTATGAACCGCAATCGGAATGCTGAAGGATTCTATAGAAATAAATACCGCCAGAGTGAGGGTTAAAGCGGCAGTGTTCGGGTCAGTCAAAGCACTGATCATGATAAGCGGTATTAACAATATAGCAACTCCGATAATAATTGCATAAAACCACCATGACACTTTCCCTTTAAATCTCATAATTCACCTCCAACTGACAGATCAGTTTAACTTCTTTCAGAACCTTTTCAATCACGCAGCTGTGCATCTAGTACAGCATTGTGTAATTAGCAGTGAATAATGCAAGAGGCTGTACTAGTCTTTCTGCCATAGCCGATTACGTTATCGCTTCTTGTACATGATAATCTGTGGATCTATCCCTTCACACCCGTATTCACACACAAGAAGGTACTGATCGTCTGCTGCGACTCCGTAGCATCTGTCGCTTCCGGGGATCTCTATCTGATTCCCCCAATATATATTACGATCTTCAAGGAACTTTACTGACTGTCCATTCGGAAGTCTGTACTCCAGATTGACATAGAAACCATTCAGAAGATTCAGGTCGTCAATCCGCAGATGTCTGATGCCAAGTGAGTTAAATTCCTCAATCAATTTCTTCTTCTGCTGTAAAAATGTCTCCATCCCGCCCTGTTTCATATATTCTGCCGCGATGCACCTGCCGCCAAATGGCTGGCCGTCTGTTTCTCTGCAGCCTCCACATTCATCCCTCCTGCCGCATTCACTGCAGCAATCCATGCCGCATATTGATTCCATTCGTAATACCCCCGGTCTATTTATAATATTTGTACTGGACTTGTACATATTCACGTCCACGATCAATCGTTCTTCTTTTTCCCGTGTCACAGAAATGGTTCTTGTTGATTATTAATAAATTCATCTTTCCTTTTCCGGGAAGATTCCTGATTTAGATATTCTATCGGAATTAAGTCTTTATATGCCTGAATCCATGCTTTAGAATGTATCTTTGCATATCTATCTGCATGTGATATATTTGCCCTCACAATTTTCATAGTTTGAAAATCCACCATCTTTCTTCCAAGAAATAATGACTATAGTTTTTATATAACAGCTTCAATTAAAGTTTTCTGACCTATCATTACTTCTTTTATTCCCGGAGTCTTTTTCTTGTTAAAATTAAAAGTAACCAAATATCCCGTCTCCTGATGATATTCCTCCATATAACCAA
Source organism: uncultured Dorea sp. (assembly GCA_947063855.1). Taxonomy (GTDB): domain Bacteria; phylum Bacillota; class Clostridia; order Lachnospirales; family Lachnospiraceae; genus Sporofaciens. Next base: position 4,421 of record CAMSTW010000009.1, on the reverse strand, counting down.
GCAACTGTTCCTCACCTTCCTGATGTTTCTTAGGTCCTCTCCATATCTTCGTTTCTATTATGAAAAAATCTCTCTGGTAATACACGATCAGGTCTGTGCGGTTTTCACTGGTCGTTACTGCTTCCAATGAATAGTGACCACATCCATTGATAATCGGTTTCAGATAAAGAAGGAAATACTTACGTCCTTCCTTCTCAACAAACTTTTCTCCCTTATGTCCATAAATATCTGTAAAATGCCCGGCAAACCTTTCGATAACCAGCCGCATATTGAGCCTGCCGTTACTGATAAACTGTTCTTTATTTTGTTGAGACGCCTTATAAATTTCCAGACTTTTCATCTCATCCAGTGACAGATAATAATCCGATAATACTTTCGCAAATATCTTATTGGCCGGAACAGCCGCACCGTCTACATTCCTGATAATTCCAAACATTGCCGCAAGGTCAATCACTGGATTTGTCGCTGTATATGCCACAGTCTGTCCATTGAAAATCTTATCCTGCAAAATATCATTTAACTCGGGATAAGTGATTACTTTACCGATAATGGATTCATATAATGTATTCTTTTCCGCAGTCAGAAGCTTTAATGCATCCATAAATCCGCTGACTGTCCATGCCTGCGCCCTTCCACCTTCTGCTTTACTGATTTCCTCGTCCATGAGTTTACAGAGTTTTGATACAAGAAACGGATATCCGCAGGTTTCATTATAAAGTAAGTCCGCCATCTCATCTTCATTCATATCAAGCTGATAATCCGTTTTATATTCCCGAAGCATTCCCGCAATACCTTCTTTGGTAAGGCTCATCTCCACCCCAAAATCAGCGGCAATATTCCAGGGACTGTTTACCTTATGTTCTTCATCCGGCCGAAGCTTCCTCACAAGGTTTTTTATATCATACACCCCTGCCAGAATCACCGATTGAAATGTAGGCCAGGCTGTACGCCTGATATAATATGCCCGCAATTGGGACAAAAAATCAAGAAAGACTTGATTATTAGCCGCACTGTCTACTTCATCAATCATCAGAACGACCGGTTTGTCTGCTTCTGCACATATATCACTGATTTTCTCAAAAAGCTTCAGCAGCCTGAAACTTTTCCGCTCATCTTCTACGATGGTCTCTATCTGCAGGATTATCTTTTTAAGCTGATCTGATGGCACTGTCATTTCTGATTTTATCCGCCGTATAAATGCTCCCGCAAAGGAAAGGGCAAAGATATTTTCATTCGTAAACTCTTCTGCACCAAAGGTCTGAAAATCAAGGGAGACAACATAATAATCCTGCTTTAAATATTGTTCCAGCGCCAGTAACGTTGTCGTCTTTCCATATTGTCTGGCTCTGTTGATCGTAAAATACAAGCCTTCATCAACCAGGCCTTTTATCTGCCGAAGACGTTCTTTAATATCCACCATATAATGCTTGTCCGGCATACAGACTGCTGTTACATTGAACTTTTTTGCCATATCCTGCACCTTCTTATACATTAACCATTACTCATTTGGGTCATTATTCTGCCATCTGCACTCAAATATATCTTTACTCTAACATGAACTTTTCCTTATCATACCACAAATGAATCTATTATGCACTTATATACCGCCATTTTCCTCAACTTCATCAATTCCTTCAGTCAAATCACCTCATTCTCCCCAGACTTTTCTGGAATGTTCGATTATATACTCATAATCCCACTCTTCAGGCGGCGTAGAATAATTGCAGGAATCCAGATACGCGTGGAGATTAAATTCTGCATAATATACCTGGTCAATCTCTGCGCTGTTTCCCAAACCACAGACTCCGCTTTCTTTTTGCGGCCGCTTAAATATCGGTCTGACATATTTCGTCCAGAGAGTTTCCGTACATCCCAAAATAGCCACATTTTTCTCTTCTCCGTCTATCGTTACTGTATTTTCTCCAAGACTTACTATACCGGCCAGATGATCTCCAGAGTAACGGGCATAGAGATATCCCTCCTCTTCTTCCAACTGGATATAAGCGCTGTCATACGGAATATAAGATTCTGTCAAAGTCAGGAACATATATATGCCCGTCACAATTGCAACAGCTGCCACCATTGATATGATTGAGATGACGACCTTCTTCTTTAGCAGTCTGTTTTTCAGACCTTTTACTACTTTGGCGTCAGAAAGCCCGATATTTATATTTGTTGGTAAAGTAATCTTCTTTTTCAGAATATCGGCTTCTTTCTTACAGGAATCACAGGCTTCCAGGTGCTCTTCCACCAGTTCTTTCGTATCTGCGCTGACGACATCATCCAGGTAAAGCGGAAGAATATCCCTGATTATATCACAACTGATCTTTTTCATTTTCCATCGCCTCCATATACTCAAATATTTTCTTTTTTGCCCGGTAATACGTCACCCTCGCCCACCCGGAACTCTTTCCAAAAAGCATGCCTATCCGGTCGAAGGGAAGTTCTCCAAACACCCGCAGGCTGAACACTTCTTTATACGGCTCATCCATACCGTGAAGGAACTGATGGATGCGAAAGGCGCTTTCCTCGTCTGACAGCCGCTCTATAAAATCCGATTGTGTATCTGCCGCATGTTCCGATAATTCCTCATCCGCATAGATTTTCTGCCGTCTGCAGTATGTAAAATAGGTATTCCTCGCAATCGTGAAAAGCCATGCCCGGATATCCTTCGAACCGTCAAAATGATCTATCGCTCCTAACGCCTTTACGAAGGTTTCCTGGGCAACCTCTTCGGCAATACTCTCATTTGCAGACAAACTGCACAAGTACAGAAAGACATCTCTGAAATATGCCCGATAAACGCCGCTAAAATCCACTTCCCTCACCTCCCTTCACCCTATTAACCAACGAAATCATAAAATGTTACACAATTATACCATACCTGTTTTTCCAAAAAAATACTCTTTCATAAAGCGGCGCTTCTTCTTGTAAAAAATATCTGGTTAGCCTATAATGAATAAGAAAGCCATGAATATATGATATAGCAATGCCGATAGGCAGAAAAGATAGAATAAAAACATAAAAAGAAGTGTAAGAAGGGAGTGCGTGAAAATTGGGCGTATATGTAAATCCTCCGGCTGATGGTTTTGCGGAGATTCTGAATTATAAAAAGTATATAGATAAATCCGGAATCATCGCATACACGAACAGCGTACTTGGTACTCCGGATAAACTAATCTGTTTCAGTAAACCCAGGCGTTTCGGCAAATCATTTGCCGCAAAGATGATTACTGCATATTACTCAAGAGGCGCCGATGCAAAAGCTCTTTTTGCAGGACTAAAGATTGCCAGAATGGATATGGATCAAGACCAGAATAACTACTCCGGCTTTAAAGAAAATCTGAACAAATATGACGTGATCTCTCTTGATATGACACCATTTGTCACTCTGGCAGAAAGTACTGATGATATTGTCAGTGATTTACAGCAAGATGTAATAGAAGAACTTGAGAATGAATTCCCGGATTGTATCAAAAAGGGTACAAAGACTTTATATAAAGCCCTTTTACAAATCAATGTAAAAACCAGACGGAAATTTTTTATTGTTATAGATGAATGGGATATGATTTTCAGAGAGGCAAAGGAGAATATTTCTGTTCAAAAAGAATATATCAATCTGCTCCGCAGCTTGTTTAAAAGTAATCAGACGTCACAGATTATCATCGGAGCATATATGACAGGTATCCTGCCGATCAAAAAGTATGGGACACAATCAGCGCTCACCGACTTCAGGGAATTCTCCATGCTAAAACCCGGTTCACTTGCCGAATTCGTAGGTTTTACCGAGAAAGAAGTATACGAATTGTGTCAGGAATATCACCTTGATTTTGATGAAACCCGGAAATGGTATGACGGATATCGTTTTGATGCCATTGGACATATATACTGCCCTAATTCAATTATAGAGCTTATGTCTATGCAGGTATTTGACAGTTATTGGACAACGACTGAGACTTATGAATCATTAAGGGATTATATCGATATGAATGTGGACGGTCTGAAAGATGCGATTATAGATATGCTTGGAGGAAAAAGCCACAGGATTGATACCGGGACCTTTCAAAATGATATGACATCCCTGTCGGGCAAGGATGATATCTTGACTTTACTTGTACATCTGGGATATCTTGCTTATGATTTTGATAATAAAGAAGTATTTATCCCAAATGAAGAAGTCAGAGGTGAGTTCGTCAGAGCTGTAAAAGAAGGCAGACGCCGGGAACTTGCAAAAGCTGTAAAAATGTCAGATATGTTATTGGAAGCTACCCTCCGCCTTGATGGAACTGCTTAGATTCTGCGATTAAAATTTATAATGAGGCTGTCCTGTAAATACAATTTAGAAATAACTCATAAACATGTATTCTAAATGAAATCGCTAATCCCCCAGCTATGCTGGGGAGAATAGAGTAAGTTGTGAC
>CAMSTW010000008.1 GCA_947063855.1 uncultured Dorea sp. | reverse complement strand
GTCCATGCGCCTTCATCTTCTTTTCACCTGTGTCAGCCATCTCTGCATTTTCCGCATGGACTGCCAGAATAAACCCTTTTTCCCTCGACATCTTTAACGCTTCATAAAGTGTAGAGTCCGGAATATGCGGGTAATCCTCATTACAATACGAAATAAATCCTTTAAACGCCACTGCTCCTTTATCATACATCTCCTGAAGCTTTTCCAGGTTGTCCGGTATCAAGGCCCCCCATAGCGCAAAATCTACACAAGATTTTTTTGACGCAGTCTTTCTCTTCATTTCAAATGTTTCCGCATCCTTAACCGGCGGAATACTCAGCGGATGTTCAATAATCGTAGTAACGCCTCCCGCAGCAGCAGCCCTTGACGCATTATACCAGTCATCCCGGATTCCTCTGCCCGGATCCCAGCAATGGACATGCGGATCTACAAATCCGGGGAATACAAGCTTACCTTCTGCATCCAGAACTTTTGCGGTATCCCATGACTGGTCTGCATCCCCGATACAGACAATACGACCTCCCTTCACACCTACCGCTCCATATATCACACCGCTTTCCAATACGATCAAACCATTTCTAATCACCAAATCCAGCATATATATTATCCGCCCTCCTCATCACTGATGAATAACTTGTTTGTGTTGAGTATAGATTGTCAAATTCGAATAGTCAATTTGCTCACACATATTTCATAAATAATTCTAGTTTTGATCAGGTGTTATTGTGCATTTTTCACAATCACTGCCTTCTCTGCTTAATTCTATTTATTATTACAATTTTGATCAGGCAGATTTGTGCATTGTACCGTTTTGTTCATTAGCATTTGACATTTCATAGCCCATACACTATCATTAAGCCAAACCAAAAGCTAAGTTAACCTTAAAACCGGAAGAAGGAGATGAACAAATGGATAAATATGAACCGTCCATGGAACCTGCAATCGTCAGGATCAACCCTGCAGAAGATGAATTTCAAGACAATATCCGGCGCTGGCAGGCAGCGCCGTCTGTAGAAGCAGCCGAAAACGGCATGGTTTTTGTTATTTTCTATGGCGGAACTGCTCCCGAAGTTCCTGGCAACTACATAAAACTCGTTATCAGCTATGACAGAGGCGAAACTTTCCCGGGAGATTCCATCGTAATCAAACATCCCGATTCCTCTGTCCGGCTCTACGACCCTAATATATGGATTGATCCATTAAACCGTCTGTGGATCTTCTGGAATCAGGGACGCGGATTCAATGACGGGCGTGTTGGCGTATGGACTTCCCTATGTGAATCCCCCAATCTTAGCCTGCACCTATCCTCCTGGTCATCTCCCCGGCGCATTGCAAACGGTGTGATGATCAATAAGCCTCTGGTGCTCTCAAACGGCGAATGGCTCTTTCCCTGTGCCATCTGGATCAGTGAGCCGCCCGCCGAAGAACACGGACTTGATCACGAGTATTATTCTAACGTATATGTATCATCAGACTGTGGCAAGACTTTTGCATTGCGCGGACATGCCGATATCCCCAACCGGAGTTTCGATGAACACATGTTATATGAGAAAAAGGACGGAACACTCTGGATGCTTGTCAGAACCTTTGACGGAATCGGAGAAAGTTTTTCCTATGACTTTGGCAGAACGTGGACTCCTGGAAGAAAGTGTCATATTGATGGGCCATGTTCGCGTTTTTTTATCCGTCGGCTATCTTCCGGCAGACTTCTCATGGTTAACCATTATCAATTTGACGAACGGATTGATATCGAGGACATACGGCGTCAGGGGCCTGTAAAATCATGGCGCGGGCGAACGAATCTTACTGCCATGATCAGCGAAGACGAAGGGGATACCTGGACAAATACACTCCTGCTCGATCCCCGTAATGACGCAGCATATCCCGACGCCACGGAACGCGACGGGTTCATCTACATCACCTATGACTGGGAGCGTGTGTCAGAAAGAGAAATACTTTTGGCAAGAATCACTGAGGACGACATCCTAAGTAACTGCCTGGGCGACGCCTCTTTCCTTGCGCATACGATCAATAAGGCATTGGGGAAATAGAATGGAACCAGCCTTCCAGTATATATCATCTGGATAGCTGGTTCCCCACTACTAAAATTCAAAAATCGCCACTCCATACGGCGGCAGCTTATAGGCAAATGAGAACGGCCTTCCATCGCATTCCTGCTTCACAGCCTTATAGACCACCGGACGTTCCACGCCCTTTCCGCCATACTTCAAATCATCACTGTTCATAATCAGCTTGTACTGCTTCTTGCGCGGTACTCCAACCCTGTAATCCTCCCTTGGCATAGGAGTAAAATTACATACAAACAGCAAGTTCTTCTTCTTTCCCTTTGAGTGTCTCACGAAGCTGAATATACTCCTGCTCGCATCATCCGCATTGATCCACTCAAAGCCTTCCCAACTGTCATCCAGCTCATACAGAGCCTTATTACGTCTGTACAGATGCAGCAGATCCCTCACCCAGTTCTGGATCTGCTGATGCTCCGCCTCCGCCAGCAGGAACCAGTCAAGCTCTCTCTCTTCACTCCATTCCCGCAGCTGCGCAAACTCCTGGCCCATGAACAAAAGCTTCTTGCCGGCGTGACCCATCATGAACGCATACCCGACCTTGAGATTCGCAAATTTATCGAAACCAAGCCCCGGCATCTTATTCAGCATAGAACACTTCAGATGAACCACCTCATCATGCGAAAGCACCAGGATATACTTCTCACTGTAAGCATAACTCATGGCAAATGTCATCTGGTTATGGTGGTCCTTGCGGAAATACGGATCAAGCTTCATATACTCCGTAAAATCATGCATCCAGCCCATATTCCACTTCAGGCTGAACCCAAGCCCGTCATCCTCCACACTTCCGGTCACCATCGGCCACGCCGTTGACTCCTCCGCGATCATGACAGCGCCCGGATTCCTTCCAAGCACAACCGAATTCAGATGCTTGAAGAAATCTATGGCTTCCAGGTTCTTATTGCCGCCATATTTGTTCGCAATCCACTGCCCGTCCTGCTTGCCGTAATCCAGATAAAGCATAGACGCCACCGCATCCACACGAAGCCCGTCCACATGGAACTGCTCTACCCAGTACAAAGCGTTGGAAATCAGGAAATTCCGCACTTCATTCTTGCCATAATCAAATATCTTCGTCCCCCAGTCCGGATGCTCTCCCTTCTTTGGGTCCGCATATTCATAAGTAGGAGTGCCGTCAAAATCAGCAAGCCCATGAATATCTCTTGGGAAATGTGCCGGCACCCAGTCCAGTATCACTCCAATCTTGTTCCTGTGGAAGTAATTGATCATCCACGCAAAATCCTCCGGCGTCCCGTATCTGGAAGTCGGTGCAAAATACCCGATCACCTGATATCCCCAGGAACCGTCAAACGGATGCTCCGCAATACCAATCAACTCCACATGCGTATAGCCCATATTCTTAAGGTATGCGACACACTCCTTCGCAAATTCACGGTAATTATAGAAGCCCTCGTCCTCTCTTCCGGGATGCCTCTTCCACGAACCAATATGCGCCTCATAGATAGACATCGGCTGCTCCGTATGCTTCCACGCCTTACGGTTCTCCATCCATACATTGTCCGTCCACTTAATCTTCGTAAGATCGGCAACCCTGGACGCCGTCCCCGGTCTCAGTTCCGCATAATTGCCAAAAGGATCTGCCTTGAATACATACTCTCCTTTATAAGTCTCCACGCAGAACTTATAGAGATCATACTCCTCAACATCGGGTATAAAACATGTATATATACCAAGGGGCTCTCCCCGCTCCATCGGATTCGCTTCCATATTCCATTCATTAAAATCACCCACAACGGATACTGAACGCGCATGGGGCGCCCACACGGCAAAATACACACCTTCCTTCTTGCCCTTCTTTACCTTATGGGCGCCAAGCTTCTTGTAGATCTCATAGTGATTGCCCTGCCCGAAAAGATAATGATCCAGTTCTCCGACTTCATATGGTTTTGTTCTCTTTGCTGCCATAATTATCCCTCACATTCTGTTGCGATATATCTCTATTATACTTTAGTCCGCAACAAAAATAAAGGGTTTTGACTAATCTTACCAGTCAAAAACCCTTTTTTCTTTTATCAATTATCAAAATTCTACAAATTTCGCTCTATCATATCTTGAAATCCTCTTCCTTCAGGATAATCCGGTCGGACTCATCTGTACTCTTACCGAACACCCTTCTTGCAAGGTGCTTGACATTCGCCTTCTGTGAATGCTCGATCGCCTCATCCATGATGTCCTTTACCTCGGCAACAGATACCGCATGGTCCTCCCTCTGCATCACATCAATCCGGCTGTACAGGGCAAGGATTCCCATTTCATCCAGCTTATAACCATTCTCCTTCGCATAGGTCTGGCCAAATGTTACCAGCTCGTCATTGATAAATACCGGAAGCTCAAGTCTCGATGTGAACTTCTTACGGAAATCCGGATTGACCGTAAGGATACGCTCCAGCGGCTTTCTCTGATCCTCCAGTACGAAGAGCAGTTCTCCCGTCTTCTTCTCCATCAGGTAATTCAGCTCCTTGATCGTCCTGGAATTCAGTTTACCCGCTTTCTCGATAATGATTGCGCCGCCGCGAAGCTTCTGGATGATATTCGTAAGCTCTTTCTTATTCAAAGATTCTCCGGTAACGATAGCGACCTTACCCTGCTTCAGATTCCTCTGCTTCTGGATCGCTTTCACAACGTCAACAGCCAGTACCGTCTTACCGGATCCCTTACGGCCGATTACAAGCAGGTTGCCTGTCTTGGAGGTTCCTTCCTTCCGGGCCCTTCTGTCATTATCCAGCACCTCAACAATCTGTTCGCTCATCCCTCTTACCGGAACGAAATACGAGAATAACTTCTTCTGCTCTTCCGTAAGACCAGCCTTAAGCCCGATCTCGCTGGTAGCGCTCAGATCATATCTTCCGGTCACAACGAATCCCGTATCGAATGGGACTCCGCTGCCTTTGGCTTTCTTGATCCTGGCCTGAATCTCCTCCTCAGAAGGCTCCTCTATCTCCAGATCGCCTTCAAAGTCGTCTTCAAGCTCTTCTTCCTCAAGATCCTCCTCTTCAAAGTCGTCTTCAAGCTCTTCTTCTTCAAACGCCTCTTCCTCGAAGTCCTCCTCGAATTCGTCTTCATCGAAGTCATCTTCCTCTTCATAATCATCTTCTTCGATGTAATCTCCTACGTCGTCAAACTCATCCTCTTCAAACTCTTCTTCACTCAGAGCCTCTTCCTCTAAGTCTTCTTCGTAGTCGTCCTCTTCGAAATCTTCTTCGCTGAAATCTTCCTCCTCGAAGTCGCCGTCCTCTTCAAAGCCGCTCTCATCATCAAAATCGTCTTCCTCTTCGAAGTCTTCTTCCTCTAAGCCGCTCTCATCATTGAAATCGTCTTCCTCTTCAAAGTCGCCTTCTTCAAGGTCGTCTTCTTCGAAGTCGTCTCCCTCTTCAAAGCTCTCTTCTTCTTCGAAATCGTCTCCCTCTTCGAAGTCGCCTTCCTCTTCGAAGTCACTTTCCTCCTCTAAGCCGCTCTCATCATCGAAATCGTCTTCCTCTTCAAAGTCGTCTCCCTCTTCAAAGCTCTCTTCTTCTTCGAAGTCACTTTCCTCCTCTAAGCCACTCTCATCATCGAAATCGTCTTCCTCTTCAAAATCATCTTCCTCTTCGAAATCGTCTTCTTCAAGGTCATCTTCTTCGAAATCGTTCTCCTCTTCAAAGCTCTCTTCCTCTTCGAAGTCGTCTCCTTCTTCAAAACTCTCTTCTTCGAAGTCGTCTCCTTCTTCAAAGCTCTCTTCTTCTTCGAAGTCGTCTCCCTCTTCAGACACTTCCTCTTCGAAGTCTTCTTCCTCTTCGAAATCATCTTCCTCTTCAAGGTCGTCTTCTTCGAAGCCATCTTCCTCTTCGAAGTTGTCTTCTTCGAAGTCTTCTTCCTCTTCAAGGCTCTCTTCCTCACCGAAGTCGTCTTTCTCTAAGCCCTCTCCAAAGTCGTCTCCCTCTTCAAAGCCCTCTTCTTCTTCGAAGCCGTCTTCCTCTTCAAAACTCTCTTCCTCGAAGTCGTCTCCCTCTTCAGACACTTCCTCTTCGAAGTCTTCTTCCTCTTCGAAATCCTCCTCCTCGAAGCCGCTCTCATCACCAGACTCTTCTTCCTCTTCGAAATCGTCTTCCTCGCCAGAGTCGTCACCCAATCCGGCTTTTACAGAGAAATCGCCTTTCTCAGAATCGTCTTCTTCCGCAGAATACTCGCCGGAATCTGCCTCCTCAAAGTCTTCTTCAAATTCATCATCCGAACCTTCTTCCGCAAAATCCTCTTCTGCGAAATCTTCTTCCTGGAAATCTTCTTCAAAGTCTTCCTCAGAATCCATCTCTCCGAAGTCCTCTTCTTCAAAGCCTTCCTCAGAATCCATCTCCCCAAAGTCCTCTTCTTCGAAGTCGTCTTCCTCTAAATCTTCTGCCAAATCCTTAGCAACAGTTTCCTGACCCTGATACTTTTTCTCTACAATCTCACTTACGGATTCGCCGCCGTCATCTGAGTCGTTAAAGAGACTTCCAATTCCCGGTTCCTCAGAATCTTTTCCAAGCTCCTCCATCAGTCTCACAATATCGTCCGGTATTCTCTGGGTTTTCCCTGCTGCCGCAAATTCCTGCTTTTCTTCCGTTTTATCTACAGCTATATTTTTCTTGGTGGTCTGTCCGGCCTTCTTCTTCACCACCTTTTTCTCCGTCTTTCGTACTGCTTTATCCACGGGCCGCTTCTGCGCCGCACCTTTTGCAGTCTTGCGTACCGCCGCATCGCCTTCCCTGCGTACCGCTTCCTCTTCAACGGTTCTGCCTGCTGCTTCTGCACTCTCCCGGCGCTCTGCTTCCTCTTCAACACTCTTACGTGCCGCAGCAGCTTCTTTTTCTCTGCGTTCCTTCTCCTCGTCGGCCGCTGTAAGCAATTCATCCCCGGCCGGCTTGCGTGAAGTCTCCTCCTCCACTGCCTTGCGCGCCGCTTCTTCTTCCGCCGCCCTTCGCACTGCTTCTTCCTTCGCCACCCTTAATACCGCTTCTTCCTCCGCCGCCTTACGTGCCGCTTCCTTCGCCACCCTTCGTGCCGCCTTCTTCCTGGCCGCAGCTTCTGCGGCTTTACGCGCCGCTTCCTCTTCCGCCGCTTTACGTGCCGCTTCTTCTTCCGCTGCCTTACGCGCCGCTTCCTCTTCCGCCGCTTTACGGATCGCTTCCTCTTCCGCCGCTTTGCGCGCTGCTTCCTCTTCCGCTGCTTTACGGATCGCTTCTTCCTCCGCCGCCTTACGCGCCGCTTCTTCTTCCGCTGCCTTACGCGCCGCCAGCTTCTCGGCCTTCTCTTCCGCCGCCTTGCGCGCCGCCGCCCTCTGCAGAGCCTCTCTCTCTGCAAGCTTTCGTGTTCCGGCGTCCGTACCCTTCCCGGCTGCCGCTTCCTCCGCCGCCTTACGTGCCTCGCGCCGCTCCAGTTCCCTGCGAAGCCCTATCTCATCCCGCTCTCTGCGAAGCCTCTCATCGTCCTCTTCTCTCTGCCGCTCTATCGCTTCTGCATTCATCTTCTGCTTTGCTTCCCACTCCTGCAGAATCTCCTCGATACGCATCTGCCCGGTTACCCGAAGCGCGTCCGTCTTCGCGTCCAGCGGCCTGCGTGTCACCTTATTTGCCGCACGTACCCGCCCGGTTGCTCTCGCCACTTCCTTATCATCTATACGAACCGTCTTATCACTGACAGACGCTTCCTCCGCCTTAGGCTCGGCTGCCGGTACTTCCGGCTCTTCCACCTTCTCTTTCTCACCCTTGCCCTCTACAAGCGCCTCCATATGTATCTGTCCGGTCACCTGACGGATCCCCTCTTTTACCTTCTTCTCTACATTCCGGATACCATTGGCAAGCGCCATTCCATTCGCCAGCGCCTCCTGCAGCGTTGTACCCTTCACAATCCTCGAAATAGATGACTCCTTATCCTTCCGCGGCGCCTCTCTGCTCTCAGCCGGCTCACCTGCAGATGCATCTGCCACATCGCCTCCGTCCGGCAGCGCCCTCTCATCTACCGAAGTCTTCCCGGCCTGTATCTGACCCGCTCCTCTTCTGGAAGGTTCCTCCTCCCGGATTACTTCATCCAACGGAACCGGAACCTTCGCCGAAGTATCCCTCTTCACAGACCGCGGCTTCCTTGACGCGCCCGGTCTGGAATCATACTTCTCCTGCTGAAGCGGAGTCAGCGGTTTATACTGCATCTTAAGTTCCATGGCCTGATAGACATACTTACCCTCGCTGAACCACAGAATCAAGTCGTCGCACTCTTCCAGACACTCCGCAGTCATCCCGGCTTCATTATACAGACTTGCCAGTTCGTACGCCCACTTTTCAATATATTCCGCCTTCTTAAAATCCTCGAGCGCTTCTATCTGTTCACCAATCGGCGCATTCTGCGCCCGTAATATCCTGTACTTTAAAATATACTGGTTCGGATCTTTGGGCGCCAGCTTGACAAATTCCTCATAACAGTCTGCCGCCTCTTCTATATCATTAATCCTTAATGCCAGCAATCCCAAACGGTACGCGATCTTCCTGCTCCCCGGAGACCGGTCAAAAGCAACAAACAGAATATCCCGGCTCTTCTGATATTCACCGTTATATTCATAGATCTCGCTTACAGTATTCAGCGTGGACACATTCTTGACCCTTCTCCAGTCAATCGTATCTGCGATCTCCATTGCTTTCTTGTACTGCTTCTTCTCCATATGCTCCTGCATCTGTTCTGTTTTCACCCTATATTCATATTTATCCAAACTTCTCACCTCAAAAAATTTGTTAAAACTGCAATATCCCACACTTTTACGAATATAATTCTAACATACGCCATGTGTAATGTCAAAAATATACGAATAAAATTGTCAAAAAAAGCCGGAAATCCTGTTATTTTTCATCCTGCCCCATTACAATTCCCCTTACTATAGAATATGCATCATTAACGGCTGTGAGACAATATAAACCCGAACTTTCCATCCGTCGAAATACAGAATGTGTCCCGGCACATATCCGGCAGACTGTCTAAAAACTTCTTCCCGCGGGCGTGCAGGCCGACGGAGGATTCTGTGCCATATGGAATAAAGTATCCGGGCTCACTAAAAAGGCTGCCGTATCGATCTTCCATCTCAACGGCAGCCTATCTATTCAGTTTTATCATATTCTCTATTTTAAATCGAAGGTTCTCTCTGATTATACGCGTTCCCTTATACCTGACTCTACCTTATACCCTTCTCTTCTCCATATCTGCCTTCTTAAGACTGAATGGACTTGCCCCTCTTTGGTATAACTATGTTATAACTTATAAACCATAACTCCCTGTCCCAGTTAATAAGCTGATAAGTTATCTACTGTGGTATTCTCCTCAATATGTCTGCAGATGCTAATCTTTTCTAATATCCGGTTTCGTCATCTTCGATCTCTCTTTTCATTATATTTACCGGCTTATCTATCGTCCTCTATTATTAAGGCTTATTCTAAGGGAACTTCTACCTGCCATACCACTAACATATTGACTTATTGATTCTTTTACACTGTCCAATGGATTAAGCCTCCTTTTCTATGATTTCCTCTGGGAATCCCCTTCCTCAGGGTTCTTTTCCTCTCCGGAGGATTCTTCCCTTCCTGGGGTTCTCTTCCTCTCCGGAGGATTCTTTCCCTCTGGGAATTCTCTTCCCTTCTGGATTGGTTATATAATAACACCGGCGCATCTATTTGTCAACACTATTTCCATATTTTTATTGCTTTTTTTCTTTTTTTGTTGTCCAACCATATATTTTCAGATTTTTATAAAATATATCTATAATTCACGCAACTTTATACACTTTCTTCTCCGTCCCATTTCAAAATGTAAACTTTAACAATTTATAAGTTGACAATCTTGTCTTTCTCCCTTATAATCATAATGTAAACCTTAACTCACGCGTGGTTGACATTACGTCTTCAACACGCAGGCTGTCAGGACCACCATCCTGGCAGCCTTCCCCACAAATCAGACAAGTCTTAAGACATTATTCTGAAACGAAAGGAATCAGACATGAAAGATATTACAACCGGCAACACAAACCAGAAAACCAATATGGCCGAAAAGACCGCTGCCACTAACCACCTGACGACCCGGCGTCTGGTACTGATTGCAATGTTCACAGCCATAACCTGTATCCTCGCCCCGTTCTCCATCCCGATTCCGGTCAGTCCGGTCCCTATCTCTCTTACGAATCTCGTACTGCTGATCAGTATATACGTCCTTGGGTGGAAAGATGCCACCGTCAGCTATATCATCTATCTGCTGCTTGGCGCCGCAGGCCTGCCTGTATTCTCCGGATTCGCAGGCGGTCTTGCCAAGATTGCAGGCCCTACCGGCGGATATCTTCTCGGCTTCATCTTCATGACGATACTGGCCGGGATATTCGTAGAACGCTTCGCGAAGAAGCAGGTTCTTATCGTGACCGGCATGATACTTGCAACCGCAATCGCCTACATCTTCGGCACTGCATGGCTTGCCTTCCAGATGGAGATCCCCTTCACGGCGGCCCTCTCCATCGGCGTTCTCCCTTACATTCCCGGAGACACCGCCAAGATTGTCCTTGCAGTTCTCACAGGCCCGGTACTTAAGTCCCGCCTGAAAAATATCCGGTAATCAACTTTGCCAAAAGGGAGAATCCCATGGAAATCCGAAAGTTTGGAAACTTGAATCCCATGGAATTCTCCCTTTTTTATGTTACGGCAGACTGTCCGGATCCGCTTCCCGCAAGATGACGTCTTCATTTACAGGAAATCTGTCTCATAACGGGATGCGCATCCGGCCGCGAACCTATCCTACAGAATCAGATCATCTACCTTCTTATAATCCTTCAGGCTATATGCCTCGATAATATTTCCCTGAACGACATAGATCACATCCCCGATATAGACTCCCCGCGTGCTGCGCATACCATTTCCATTGATATCCTCTTCCATGTTACAGGTGAAGCCTTCCTTCTTATCGTATTCAAAAAGGAAATACCTCTGTCCGCCTTCCGTGTATCCGGCAAATCCGATGATATTCCGTCCCGGATCCACAAGCGCCGCCTTATAATCGTAGCCGACCTCTGTACTGTATACATTTTCCAGGATGCAGGTATTCGCTTCCTTCACGTCCGTCTTATCAGAGATATCGAACATGGTAAGCTTCACCCCGTCCGTGATCATCGTCTTCTCATCCACATTCATGCCGATTCCCAGAAGCTGGTTCTCCCCATAGAAATGAAGATACTCCGAGAATCCCGGTATCTTAAGCTCGCCGACAATCTCCGGCTTCTTGGGGTCTGAGAGATCCACACTGAACAGCGGATCCGTCTCGCGGAAGGTCACAAAATATCCGATCTCACCCATGAACCTGGCCGAATAGACTCTCTCATCCTTAGCCAGATCCTCGATGGAGCCGATGATCTCCAGGTCCTTATCCAGAACATATACCGCATTCGTATCCCCATCCGTTGTCACAACCCGCAGATTCCCCTCATATTCGTCTATGGAAAACGAATCGTTCAGATAGCCGTCGAATTTCCCCTGGGCTCTGGCCGTTAATTCCCCATCCCTATAAGAAACCTTCCGGATCGTCGTCACACACCCGGTACTGCTCCCCAGAAAACTGCTCTGCCACTCTGTCTCATAGAAGTAGATGTTCTTTCCGCTTACATAGACCTGCCCGCCTTTTGAGAAAATAGCTTTGCTGTCCTTCGTCTTCCCCGGATTTGCCAGATCCACCGCCGTGATAATCTCGTACATGTTGGCCTGGGAGACCGGAGGAAGATAGATATTACTCTCCTTGATCAGTTCTCCGTTGACAGCCGGCACGTAAGAACGCGGCTCCTGGGGGCTGATATCCCGGTTCCAGACATAGAACTCGCTGAACAGATACAGATACCCGTCCGCCATCCTTGACGAACTGTAATTACCGCTCTGGCTCACCCTGCCTTCCTCTACCGGATTTAACGGATCCTTAATATCATAGGTCACCGCCACCGTCGCACTGAGGTTCGGATTATTGTATACATCATCCCCCGCCGCATCTCCTAATAATTCACCGCTCTGGTATCCAACCAGCACCAGCTTCTTCTGCTTCGGAACTACATAGAATTCATAGATACTGTTCTTGTCTCCCACCTCGACGGACGCAGCCTTCTTCATATTCTGATCCATGGTGTCCACAATGGCGATCTCGTGTCCGTTGTCTTCCAGCACATACAGATACCTGCCGTCTGTCTTGACGATATCGCCCTCGTCCACGCCCTCCTGCCGGACATTCGTCTCCGAATAATCTGCCGCCATCCCCGCCGAGCCCTCTGCCTCTGCCGCTGCCGCGGGCGTATCTGACATCTCATACGGCGCGGCGCTGCCGTTCATACCGGTGTCCATAGCCGAATCCTCGGTAACCGCAATCTCTTCTTTCATGGTGTCAGTCCTGGCAGAGCCCGAAGCTTTGCTATCCGCCCCGCCGGACTCTGCCATCATGCGCTTCTCCTCTTCTTCCAGCTGCTTCTGGTATGCTTCCAGATAACCATACACCTGGTCATAGCTGTCCGCCCGGGCAATGGATTTGCTGTCGCTTATCTCCACTGCCATCTCTGCTCCTGCGTCCGCCATACTGCCCGGCCCAACCGTTCTGTCGCTGTAATCCGGACGCGCCGCCTGCCAGGCCGCAAGCCCTCCTGCGACTGCCACACACGCCGCCGCGGCCAGTCCGATCCGGTACGCCCGGCGCTTCTTCTTCCCGGGCCTCTCCAACGCTTCCTTCTCCTCCAGCATCCGACGGATATTGTCCGGCTCAAGCTTCTGCGGCACGTCTATCTCCTCCGTCTCCTGCCTTATCCACTCCAATACATCCTGTTCTCTTCTATCCATACAGCCGCCTCCTTTGACTCACCTTAATATACATTCCATCTTCTGAAGCGCCCGGCTTCTCTTGGAACGTACCGTATTCGGGTTCAGCTTAAGCGCCTCCCCGATCTCCTGACTGTTATATCCGCCGAAAACAGACAGACCTATGATGGTCTGCTCCTCTTCTTCCAGAAGGAAGAACGCCTTACGGACATCCACCGCCAGCCCCAGATCCGGCTCTTCCTGTGCTTCTGTCCGGATCAGGGAATACGCATCCGCCGATGCGCTCTGTTCTCTTGCAGCACTTCCCAGCTTCTTCTTGCAGGTGTTCGACAATATCGTGAATATCCAGTTCCTGAACGCCTTCTCTTCCCGCAGCTTCCCGATATTCTCGTAAGCCGCCGTCACCGCCTCACTGACCGCATCTTCCGCATCCTGCCTTGAACGCATCATACACAAGGCGAACCGGTATAGATCCACATAGACCGTCTCATACATCTGCGCAAATGTCTTCGCATCGCATCTCATATCTTCTCCTCCCACTCACGCTGTGGTCCGTTCTCTTTCCGTCGGCAAAGAGAACCTCTGCTTCTTAGTCCACTATATATATTAGAGTCAAAAAAGGGGCCGGCTGTTGCACCGCCCCATAAAAAATTTTTAAAGAATATATTATCCCCTGTAATAATTAATCAGGCATCCCTTCCGGATAATCTCTCGCTCCGCATCTGTCATATCTCCCAGTCTCAGGCTGATCTCCTTCCACCTGTCTCCCGCTCCTGCCACAAACGCCTTAACCTCGCCCGTCTTCTCCTCAACCGCCTTGCGGATCCCGGGTACAAAGATGTAATCTCCATTCTGAAAACTCAGGCTCTTGTGGTCTTCTTCCGTGATAAATGGAAGCATTCCCCAGTTGATCAGGTTCGAGCGGTATCGCTTGGTGGCATATTCATTGGCAATATTCGCCCAGCCCCCAAGCACCTTCTGGCAGGATGCGGCCTGTTCTCTCGCCGAACCATCCCCCGGCTTCACGGCGAAAATCGTGCTTCCGATACCAAGATTGGACTTGTCAATCTCCGGATATGTCTCATGGATCTTCTCCATCACAGGCTTAAGTTCCTCAAGCGCCTCCACCGGACACTGCCCGTCTTCAATCGCCTTCTCCGCCTTCTGAACTGCCTTCGCGCGGCCCACATACGCCGGATCCTTTCTGGACAGGGCGAATTCTGCAAGCCCCAGCGGATTGGAACGGTAGGATGAGGTCTCGCCGGAAGGAATCAATTCATCTGTCGTCGTAACCGGATCATGAATCTCTGATACCACCTTAAGGAGCAGGTTCTCCGGCAATGCCGCCATCTGCGGCCAGTCCTTGATGTTCGGCCCGAACTTGATCTCAACAGACGGATCTGCCGCGCCTTTGCTGTCAAACACACGGTTCGCATAGATCCTGCTGTCGAAATGGTACTTCGGTCCTGTATACTCTACGTCTATCTCCGCCGCCGATGTCAGGAATCCCTTGTTGGCCGCCGTCGCCGCTATAGAACGGGCGTCCATCAGCGCCACCGAGGAGATCTGCCCGCTCTGAAGCTTCGACCCCTCGCGGTTCGGGAAGTTCCGGGTAGAATGACGGATTGAGAATGCATTGTTGGCCGGCGTATCTCCCGCCCCAAAACAGGGTCCGCAGAACGCCGTCTTCACAATCGCTCCGGCCGCGATCAGATCTGCCGCCGCACCGTTCTTCACAAGCTCCATATAGATCGGCGTACTTGCCGGATACACGCTGAATGTAAATTCGTCTGCGCCTATGTATCTGCCGCGGATAATGTCTGCCGCCGCACAGATATTCTCGAATCCGCCTCCGGCACAGCCCGCGATCAGCCCCTGATCCACATATAATCTGCCGTCCACGATCTTACTCTGCAAAGAATACTCCACGGCGCCGTCAAGGCTTACCAGCGCCTTCTGCTCCACGTCATGGAGCACGTCCTTAAGATTCGCATTGACCTCGTCAATCGTATAGACATTGGACGGGTGGAACGGCATCGCAATCATCGGCCGGATCTCGCTTAAGTTCACATATACCATACCGTCATAATATGCGGCCGCCCCCGGAGCCAGTTCCTTATAATCCTCTTCTCTTCCATGGATCTCGTAGAACTCCCGGATCTTCTCATCCGTCGTCCAGATAGACGACAGACAGGTGGTCTCCGTCGTCATGACGTCTATGCCGATACGGAAGTCCGCGCTCAGCTTCTTTACTCCGGGTCCTACGAACTCCATCACCTTGTTATTCACATATCCGTTGCCAAACGTCGCTCCAATGATTGCAAGCGCCACGTCCTGCGGGCCGACCCCCTTTGCCGGCTCGCCGTCCAGATAGATCGCCACGACCTCCGGCATCCGGATATCGTAGGTCTTATTCAGAAGCTGCTTCACAAGCTCCGGTCCGCCTTCTCCCATAGCCATCGTTCCAAGCGCCCCATATCTGGTATGGCTGTCAGAACCCAGGATCATCTTGCCGCCGCCCGCCAGCATCTCCCTTGCATACTGATGGATGACTGCCTGATGCGGCGGTACATAGACGCCGCCGTACTTCTTCGCACAGCTAAGGCCGAACATGTGGTCATCTTCATTGATCGTTCCCCCTACCGCACACAGGGAATTATGGCAGTTCGTCAGCACATACGGTATCGGGAAACGCTCAAGCCCCGACGCTCTTGCCGTCTGGATAATCCCCACAAATGTAATATCATGAGAGGTCAGCTTGTCAAACTTGATCTGCAGACACTCCATATTCCCGGAGGTATTGTGCGCGGCAAGGATCCCATACGCCATGGTCTCCTTCACGGCCTCATCCTGCAAAATCTCACGTCCGGTCTTCTCCTTTACTGCCTGCGCATCCTCTGCAATCTCTGTTCCATTCAGCAGATACACGCCTTTATCGTATAATTTTATCATATTCCTCGTCTCCTTTTTGTTCTCTCCTTCACAGCCGAATCACCATATCATCCGTACAGCTTTACAGAATCATCTGCCGCGGTCTTGTTCTCGCCTTCACAGCCGAATCACCATATCGTCCGTACAGCTTTACAGAATCATCTGCCGCGGAATCTCTCTTTGTATTCGCCATATTCACCGTATGTACTTCATATGGTCGGCCACCATCATGGCAATCTTGAATGTCAGCGCATCTTCAAACACCCGGACGTCAAGCCCTGTTCTCTTCTGAATCTTCTCAAGCCTGTACACCAGTGTATTGCGGTGTACGTAGAGCTGTCTCGCCGTCTCGGATATATTCAGATTATTAGCGAAAAAGGTATAGACCGTGACCAGCTCCTCATCTTCGAACTGGTCGGCTGTATTCCCCTCGAACACCTCATTCAGGAACATCTCACACAGAGACGCCGGCAGCTGATGAATCAGCCGGCCGATACCAAGCTCATTATAAGCCAGGATATTCCGGTCCGCATAGAACACCCGCCCCACTTCCAGCGCCATATGCGCCTCCTTGTAGGACTTGGACACATCCTTTAATTCCTCGATGATCGTTCCGTAGGAAATCCTTACGCTGACCATGGCTTCCATATTCAGTGTGTCCACCAGTTCTCTGGCCATCTGCTCCAGCTGCGGATAATCGTCTGTGGTCTGCAGCGCTTTCACCAAAATCACATGCTTCTCATCCACCGCCGTCACAAAATCCTTCGTACCGGTAGCATACAGCCCTCTTAACGTATCAAGGATCAGGTTCTCCCCCTCATTCTTCGCCTCGATCAGGAACACCACCCGCCTTAACTCTACCGGAATCTTCATCTTCTTCGCCTGATTGTACACATCTACTAACAGCATATTGTCCAGAATCAGGTTCTGGATGAATCGGTTCTTGTCCATCTTCTCCTTATACGCAAAGAGAAGATTCTCAAGCTGGCTGACTCCAAGCCTGCCCGCCATCTCCATGTGCGGACAGCGCCCCTTCAGCACAAGGCTGTAGCAAGGATCCTCATCATCAAGTATCAGGAACATTCCCATATCCTTCTCAATCCGAAAGAGCGTCTCCTGTGCCGCAACAGACGGCGCGGCTTCACAGAACTTCGCAGCCTCCGGCTCCAAGCCTATCATCCTCTCGTTCGTCATGACAAGGCAGATCCCCTTGATATCCCATATTGCACATTCTAATCCGGTAATTCTCTTAATATCCTGTACTGCTTTATGTAGTATCTGGTTCGAAAGCATAGAATTCCCTCCTGTTCTGTAACATACATGCATTATTTTATCACAGGAGAACCTTGATGTACAAGAGAATACTGATTTTTAAGGAACATTTCAGAAATTTGCAGGACATTCTCAGCGTTTCCCTATTCCATTCCGGAACTATCCATTGTATAATTACTTCGTTCTTTTTAACAAATATATCTCATTCACAGTAAACGAAACCAGAAATGAGGTGCTTCAAAATGTATGGCGAAATAATTAAAAATCTGCGGCTTTCTTACAATCTCAGCCAGGTTCAGCTGGCAAATGAGCTCAATGTTTCGAAACAGACCATATCTAACTGGGAAAATAACAACATACTCCCTTCCATCGAGATGCTGATCAAGCTTTCTCTCTTTTTTTCTGTAAGCACGGATTATCTGTTAGAACTGGACAACAGACGGTACATCGAAATCACAGGTCTGACAAATGAGCAAACGGCCCACGTACAGCAGATTATCAGAGACATTTGCGAAAACAAGGCAAGGCAGGTTTCCTGACCCTGCCTTGCCTTATCTCTTCTTTATTAACCCATCCTCCAAGGTTCTGATTGCATATTTATATCCGTCCATAAAATTTTCCCTCTGGTTCTGTTCTACTTTCCCGATAAACGCCTCCCAAAATTCCTTTCCCTTTTCCTGAATGACAATCTTCCTGATCTCTTCTATATATACATATACAGCATTTTCGTCTTTTGTATCCATTCGCTTCACCTTCCCCCCAAACACAAAACAGCCGATCCGGCATTTCTGCCGTCAGCTATGCAGAGTACTATACTGTACTCTCAGCTGCGTATCCCCAACCCGGATGACATCCCCATTCTGCAGATAGACCGGCTCAGTAACGGCAGCTCCGTTCAGATATGTATGGTTACTGGAATGCAAATCCTGTAAGCATAATTTCCCATTGCCCTCATATATTGTGCAATGGGTCCGGGAGATCTTGCCGTCGCCGGAAAGCCTCAGTTTCGCCCGGCCGCTCTCCTTTGAATCTGTCCTGCCAATCCACATCTGCCGGACAAAATCCATATACAACCGCTCTCCGGTATTCAAATTATCAAAAACCGCCCGCCAGACTGTCACAGAAGGATTCACATAACAGGTTCCCTTCTTCTCCAGATTCCCGGTAAAATATTCCCCTTTTTCACCGCCTGGCATCTGCTTCTTTACATCTACGCCGTTTTTTACAATCACGCCCTTACTCTGGTTCTGGTACGGATTCCTTTCTCTTCTGTCTTTGACGGCATACTCGTATATTATCACTGCTCCTACAACCAGTACAATCACCGATGCTATTACTACTATTATCATCACATTCATATCTCTAATGTGTGCGTAACTGCGCAGTCTCCTTTGCTTTTTCTTCTGCCCGTTCTGCCGTAAGGATTGCCTCTTCCAGCGAGATATCCATATGCTCCAGAAGCCTTGTTGTGTACTTAAGCTTTTCCATCTCCATGTATGCCGTAACCAGAAAACGTCCTCCCGCTTCTGTGCTCCAGCAGCTTCTGACTTCACAAAACACTTCCAAACAACCTGACAACACATCCGTTTTCATCTTTTTCATGATTTCTTCTGTCTGACGCTTTGCCTGGCCGGCAGCATCAAAATCAAATTCGATTTCTTTCATCAGCACTCCTTTTCCATGTTTCTCTAAAATGGCATCAACGGCTTGTAGGCTTCCATTCCGGTAATCCGGCTCACTCCAAATTGCGTATCCGGATAAGCGACCGTATCCAGATTATAGCGGTCGGCAATCTTCTCCTCTGTCCTGTGATACTGAACGGCTGCTTCGCGCAGAACTGCCGCCATCGCTGTCAGGACACGGATATTCTCATCCATTGCTTCTCTGCTTTGGGCAAATGTCTGCCTGGTCTCGTCAACATATGCCATATATTTTATTTTCTCCTCTGCCTGGCAGAGTTCTTCGCGCAAAAGCCCAAGGGCTGTAACCTGCCGGGTTAATTCTTCGCCGACTCGCCGCATACGCCTTAGATCCACACAATTCATGCCCGTCTTCCTTATTTAAAACATCTATTCCATTGCCATATAATCAATCTTACTGTTCCAGCCCAAACCTTATATCCATTAACGCTTCAGTGTACATGCCAGCGCCTTTGCCCTTATCTCCGCCCGATGCATCCTTTCTGCTGAGGAACGGATTACTGATGCTGTCCTTTTTAATTCCTTCGATAATTTGTTTATTTCCTTTTTTGCTCTATTCCCTTTACAAATATATCTCCTGGCATTTTCACCCTTCCAACTGCCGGTAAGCCTCTGCAATGATTCTTCCATCTGGTTTGACGCCAGTCTGTCAAGCATATCCGCCTGTTCTTCCAATCTGTCCGCCTGCCTCTTCGCCTGCAGATAATTCCACTCTATATATCCCATCTATATATCCCCTTTACAGAATCACATCCGACGGCAGCGGCGACGCCTGCTCCCTTGCATCACTCTCAGCTTTCGTATACGCCTGCGCCATAGACTTAAGATCCTGCGCATGCTCACCAAGTCTTGCTAATATCTCGTCTACCGTTCCCTTCATCTCATGGTATGCCGCCCTGTGGGCGTTCGCTGCGTCTCCCTGCCAGTACCCTGTTGAACGGTTTACCGCCGCTTCTATATTGGAGAAATGATTCCGGATTCCCGACACGGCGCTCTCTACATCCGACGCCCCCGCGTACAACGCCTGGGGCGACGCCTTAATCCTGATATCTTCCATACTGTCCCCTGTTCCTCCTTAATCTTATCTGCCCCTGTCCTTTCTTCCCCCGCTCTTTTCTGCCGCTTTATCCGGTCAAAAATTGGAGTCACGAATGAGATCGCCTGTTATCCCTGTCCGCTGCACCCATATTGAATCGGCCGCTCCCGGCCAGCAGAGTTACACGACAAAATACCGTCCGCTACACCCGTATGGAATCGACCGCCTGACGTACCGCATCCTCACACCGCTCATATTCTCTTTCGGCATATTCCATCGTCTCCAGATAAGCTTTGATCTCACCTGCAAATTCCTGGACAAATTCATAATCTGTATGAAACTGCGACATAAACGCATTATGCGCCGGTCCCTCCCACATAGTCCCGAGATTAACCATCTTCTCCCTGAGCTGGTTGATCTTGGTCCTTACTCTCTCTAATTCAGATTGTATCGTCTGCCTGTCTCTGTTAAGAGCCGTCGTATCTATCTCAATATAATCTGCCATAATCTGATCCCTCACTAATCAAGCCTGATCTCGGTACAGCATTGCCTGATCAGCAGCGAATCCCGCAACGCCGTACCTGTGAACTGCCAATATACGATCCCCTATACAATTACATCCGCCGAGAGACTGTTTGCCTCTTCGGCATTGGCCATGTCCGCCTCCGAATAGATCCGTGCCATCTCCTGCAGATCCTGACTATGCTCCTGCGCCATCCTGACCATCCTCTGGATATCGTCCTCTAAGCCTCTGAATTTCGTAATATACGCTGTGGCCGCCTCGCCTTCCCAAGTAGAGGCCATTCCTGTAATAAGATTCATCATCTCTCCTGTGAGAGTGTTGATCTGATTCCCCTGATTGCCAAACTCCGATGCTGTGCTGGTTAATACCTGCGGTGATACCTTAATGATTCCTTCCATGATAGATCTCCCTTCCTGCATACTGTATTTTTATTTCCGGACAGTTCCTAACCGCTTCTGCCCCTCGCGCATTTTAATGCCGCCGCCTATTTATAAGTCCTCTCCGAAGCAATTCCCACATTTGCCGCCTCCGCCTGCGCATATCTCGCCGCTATGGACTCCAGTCTCTGTGCATATACCTCTACCGCATTGTAGAAATTATTCATCTGCGTCTTATCGCTTGTAAATGCATTGTGGAAAGCCTCCTTCGCCTCGCCTTCCCACATACCGTTGAGACTTGCCTCTGTGGACTCCATCTCACCCACCTTGCCCTTAAACTGTGCATTCAGCTGTCTGAGGGTATCCACCTTCGTTTTCAGATCATTTACCGATACAACAAACTCTGACATCTTTCTTCTCCTCCTTTTATCTTTGCTTTTGTGTCATGTTTATCTTGTAAACCTATCATAACAAATCCCGCTTCTAAATGTACTTTTCCCGACGAACGGCATATTTCCCGGATAATCGACCTGTTTTCACACCAGCATGATCCGCGCCCCTGTCCTGAGACGGTTTTCATGGGCCGTAAGCTCCTGCCGCAATTCGCGCCCATCCTGAGTAAAGACCAGCATTCTGTGAAGATCTCCCCTGAGCGTACACTGCTCCTTCTGACAGATCAGCTCTGCGACCTCCTCTTTTACCTCACAGACCGGCACATTCTCATCAATCTGGAAATCATATTTCGTCCCCATAACCGGTACTTCCACCTCTATGATGATCATCCGTTAATTCCACCCTCCATCGCGCAAACGCTTCTTTGTCAAATAAAGTAATCTTCATTGTCTCTTTCATTCCTGGTGTTTCCCCGCTGACCACAGCCTGCTCCCCCTTCATATAAAGGAAAAACGCCGGTCCTTCCTTCCCCTTTGGTCTCCATATCCCTGTCTGCTCCGGGTTCGCCACAATCTCAAGCATACGCCTTATATCTGCCCGGATCAGGAACTTATCCTCTGCAGCCTCGATAAATCCTCTTTCCGCCATATGATGCATCGCCGCAGCCACATCCTCCTTGCTAAACACCTTTACCGGCATGTAGATTCCTTCTATCTCTGAAACGCCCATGCCGTAGAGCAGGATCCTGATCTCGTCAAATGTAAGATATACTCCCTTCTCAATCACATTAACCGGCATTGCCCTCCCCCTTCCTCAGATATTCCTTCACCGCAGGCTTATAGGACCTGGACAGCGGGACTTCCAGCCTTTCCTTTAATACAATCCTGTTCTGCGACAGGAAGACGCTCTCTATCTTCTCCTTATTTACCAGAAAGCTTCTATGACAGCGCAGGAACATATCCTCAAGCCTTTCTTCAAGCTGATCAAGCGTGCCATAGAAGCCATATTCCTCTGCCCCCGTATTCAGATAAACCCTTTTATCCCTGGCCTCAAAATAGCAGATCCGTCCATACTCGATCAGGCTTCTTTCTCCGCCGCTCTCAACCACGAACATCCGGCTTTCATCCGGCTTGTAGAATCTGTCCGCATAAGTTCTGATTGCTTCTGTCAGCACCTCACGGATCTGAGTCTCGTTCAGCGGTTTCAGCATCAGGGACTCTGCCCCGACGGTCGGCCGCAGATAGCGAAGCGGCGAGATCTTCGGACTGGCGATCAGGATAATGTAAGCCTTTGGCGCCGCGCCTCTAAGTTCCTTTACCATATCCAGCGCTCCCTCCATCGTGATATCTACACAGGCCAGATTCGCCGGAATCTTCTCTTTCACGACTTCCCTGAGCTCCCTCCCCGAGGAGCACTGGATCATCTGCCATCTTTCCCCGGTAAAACGTCCCGCCAGATCCCTGGAATACCGGACAATATACTGTCGTTCTTTCTCTGATTCATTCGAAATTACCATTACTATCATGCTGCCTCTTCGCCAATGGAATCACAACCTCTGTTCCATTGCTCTCCTCTTCATCATCCGGCACATACCCGGATCCCTTCTTCATAACCTTTGACTGCAGGGAAAACGGAATGTTCTGGAAATTGAATATCTTCTGTCCCGCCAGATTCCCGCCTACATGGATCCCTTTCTTATAACCGGTGAAAAGATGATAAGCCTTGTATGCCGTCAGAACGGGCTGATCCTCCGTTTTCAGGCAGCCAATAAAATATATGTAATGAAGGCTCCCTTTCTCCAGGATATTTTCCACAAAGCCCGACATACTGCCCACGCCTTCATCCGGCTTATATATCATCTCTAAGAACTCTCCGATATCCGCAAGGAAGATGAAGACCGGCTTCTCCTGGCTCATCCGGGCAAATATCTCCGTCTCTTCCGCCCCGTCCGAAAGCATCTTCTGCTTTATCTTATTTCTTCCGGCAAATTCCGGAAGCAGCTCTGACAGATACCCAAACAACTGCCCTGAATTCTCCACATATCTGGCTCCATACCGCGAAGCCGCCCGTTCTAGTTCCGTGGTCCCCTTCTCTATTACACATAGCTCTCCCTGCTTAAGCCAGGCCGCATGCAGAAGCACTTTTAATACATTCGTTTTGCCGCTCCGGCTCCTGCCCGAGATAAAGTAACAGTATGTCTGTATAAGATTTACGCCATATATTTCCGCATCTTTCATATGATAACCTGCAGGAAGCAGATCCTTTCGTCCTGCCATCTGCCGGTATCTCTTATCCTCACACAGAATTTCAAGCGTCGGCTTCTCCGGGATCTCCGGAATCGGCGCCGCCAAGGATCCGTTCCAGTCTTCCTTCATCTGCCTGCACATCTCTTCAATCCGCTGTCCCCTCTCGAAATCATCCTCTGCCCGCAGACTTAAGGCCGTCTGGAACTCCAGGATCCTTCCGTCTATATTGGCAAGCCCTCTTCCCCTGATATCCGTTTCCGGCAGGATCCCAAGATTCGTAACTCTCAAGATTTCCATGTATTTGAACTTGTCAGCCTGCTCTAAGGAGATAACCGTGCGGATGTTATCTCCAAGCCGGGAGGGAATCTCCGACATACCGAAACCTGCCGCAGATACAGCCAGGAACATGCCATAGCCAACCCCTTCCCTTGCAAGCCGCAGAAGGATATCATCATAGATAAACTTCGTCTTCTCCCGCAGGGATCCCACATTATCGATCACAATCAGAATTGCCGGGAGCTTTACTCCCTGCGCCTGTACGTACTGACTGTAGTTACCTCCTTTAAGCAGATTCTTTCTTTCATCCATCATCACCACAAGCATGTGCATGCATTTGGCCAGCCGCTCTTCTTGGTTATCGTAGACTACGCCTCCTACATGGGGCGCTTCCTCAAACGCCGCCAGCAGATGACTGCTGAAATCGATCATATACATCTGCAAAAATTCCGGCGAATACTTCATAAGGAAGGAATATACCATACTCTGCAGAAATGTACTCTTCCCGCTGACAACAGAGCCGCACACGGCATGGTGTCCCCCGTCAGACAGGCTCACCGCAAATGCTCTCTGCGCCTGGCGCTCAGGATCGTCATAGAGCCCGATCTCTGCCTCAAGGCTCCATCTCCCTTTCGGCCTCTTCCATTCACCCGCCTCATATGCATATGGCAGACACCCTTCCAGCTCATCCAGATAAATCTCAGATCCAAGTACGGGAAGCCACAGCTGCATCGTTTCCTGATATCCGCTCTTTTTCGCCAGCCTGTCCAGATATTCGATCACTGCGTCTAACTGTGTCTTTTCCCTGACATTCTTCCCCCCTTTTCCTGCCTTGTCCTTCTTATGACGTCTGCCGCCAACCAGCTCCGCCTTGCCGGTACGTGTCAGAAGTGTCGCCGCCTGGATTGATTTTCCCACATATTCTTCATAGACAGCCCCGCTGTATCCGGACTGGAACAGCTCATAGATCTCATCATTGCCGACCTGCATATAGCATCGTCCCGCCTGGGTGATAAAGGCCGCGTCCGGCTTGTGGAGCATGTCGTTACTGTCCTGACGGTCCTGAACCCGCAGACACAGCCTGAATTTCGAGTTGCTCCATATATTATCATCCACAGTTCCGCTCGGTTTCTGTGTCGCCAGGATCAGATGCACGCCAAGACTCCGTCCCACCTGAGCCACACTGATCAGCTCCTTCATAAAATCCGGTTCCTCCCGCTTAAGCTCCGCGAACTCGTCGATAATAATAAACAGATGCGGGATTGGGATCTTCGCCTCATGACTCTTATACAGCCGCGTGTACAGATTGATATTATTCACCCCGTACTCCGTAAACAGCCTCTGCCGGCGCATATTCTCACTCTTGATCGATATCATCGCACGGCGCACCTGATTTCCGGACAAGTTAGAAATCTGCCCGCTTAAGTGAGGCAGACCGGAGAACAGATTGGCCATGCCGCCGCCCTTAAAGTCTATGATAAAGAAGCTTACGTCCTCCGGGCTGAAATTCACAGCCAATGACAGGATATACGTCTGCAGAGTCTCGCTCTTACCGGAACCCGTCGTCCCGGCAACCAGACCGTGAGGACCATGGAACTTCTCATGGATATCCAGATAGCAGTCCGCATTGCCCGCCTTCTTCCCAATCAGCGCCCTCATACTGTTATAATTGCGGTTTCTTCTCCATCTTCCCAGTACCCCCAGCTCTTCCAGTGTATGTACTCCGTACATTTCAAGGAAATCCAGTGACGATGGAATCTCACTCGTACTTTCAATCTCGTTTACACGAATGTTGGCAAGCGTCTGCCCGAATACCGCCAGCTGTTCGGCCGACACACGGTCCGGCACAAACGCCTGTTTCTTATCACCTGTATCCATCAGGCTGTAGAAGCCCTGAAAATACTGGTCGTCCTCTATGATCTCCTCGCATTCATTGGGCAGCTTCTCCAGAATATCCACCATCAGGAATGTCGTAATTCCATATTCCGGTTTTGCCTCGTAGATATATTTGGCGAGGATCTTTCCCTCCAGAATGGCCGGGTCCGAGATAAACAGAACATAATGCGGTTTTACAAAACTTCTTTTCTCCTCCTGGCTCCGGGCGCGGATGATGTTGGATAACTCGAAGAATATATCATTGGTTTCCAGCTCATTCGAAGCCATATAACGGATGCTCTTATCTTCGGACCATACATGCGGAAACCATCTCATACACTCCCAGTCTTCCATCCGTTTCGGATCCTCCTCCCGATAGATAAAGACCAGCTTCACATCCGTATAACAATAGCCTGCCGTAATCCCGGCAACAAGCGTATGCATCAGGGCAACCGCCCCTCTTTTCCCCGTGCCTCCCACAAGACCGATCAGCGCCTTGTCCTTAAGTGAAATCCCCACCGGCACCTGGTGGAGCGTCTCGAATTCTTCCCTGATCATCTTCGGCTTATCCAGCAGTGTATCATTGATCAGCGTAAACTTCTCCTTTGGTATCTGTATATCAATCTGGAACGGCTGGTCTCCCAGTCCAATCCTCTGCCAGAGAAAATCCGCATGGGTGTAATTCCGGTTCCAGAGTTCACTGCTGTACTCGTTGTAATTCAGGCACTGGCCCGAAGACGGGTACATCTTGAGCATCGCCGCCACATTATGCTGATATTTCCCCCGCAGAGAATCCGCGATCTGGATCAGATAATTACTGTAGGCGTTGAATCTCAGAGTTTCTTCTCTCGTATTCTCCTTCTTGCTGTAATTCAGGTTCAATACGGCCCATACCACGCCGATCAGCGCCGACGCCACCGCCGTGATCAGTCCGGTATACATGAAGGCGCCGGAGGTCCCGCCTGAGAGCCTGGATCCGAATATTGCAAACCCGCATCCCAGCATCATCGGTATCGCCATGGTAAACGCCGGACCGATCGTCATATAGAGCGGCTTCTCCTTTGTCATCTTCGGATTGGGCGGCGCCTCAATCTCCGCCTGCTCCCTGTAGATTACCGGCAGATTTCTCGGGGACCGGTGAAAGTATGTCTGCTCTGGATTTTTCCTGTTTTCATTATCTTTAAGGGTAATCTCAGGAATTTCTAACGGCTTCAGAATATCTTCCCTTATATGAAGCTCGCCGTAATAAGCGCCTGCCGCAAGGACATCTCCCAGAAACAGAAGATGCAGCCCGAAGATATCAATATGCTCCCCGAAAGCAAGCTTTTTCTTCCCGTTTACTCTCAGATTGCCGCAGAATACCCCGTTGCTGCTGGTATCCGTCAGATACCAGCCATCGTCTGCCTTCTTAAGAGCCGCATGTGACGCCGATACCAGTTCCATGAACTGATACTGGATCAGACTGCCGTCGCTCTTTCCTACCGACACCTCCTTCATCCCGCTGATGTCATATTTCTCCATCACCATAAAATCCGGAACACAGTCCACCACTATGATCTGGATCCGGTCTCCTTCCGGTGTCCTGACATCCACAATGTCCCCGCCGCTAAGAAGATGCCGCGTCTTATATTCCTGCTTCGCTTTAATCTGGTATTCTTTACCGCCAACCAGCTCCCATCCGCCGGATGAATTCTCAAGCTTCAGTTCCATATCCCGCCTAAGCCGGCAGATATCCCGGCGCAGGCGGATTGTGTGATCGGCGTCATGAAGGTTGGGCAGCAGAAATTCCCTGCAGATCTGAGAATTATAAACCATAAGTATCATATTTCCGACACCTCCTTATACATACGCCATATCAAACGAAAATATCGTAAGCCTCACCGCCAGTTTCCCGACAATTACCACATCCCCGGAAAACACAGGCTCTGCTCCCTCTATCCTGCGCTTGCGGATTCCCTGCCTGAGCCAGGTACCGTTTCGCGAATTCAGATCCCGCAGATATACCTGTCCCTTATAAAGATACAGGACACAATGGTGGGATGATACGGTCTCCTCCCGGATACAGATGTCATTATCATCCGGGATGCGGCCAATCCGGATCGGATGTTTTGGATCAAACACATATCCCTGTCTCTCACTGTCCTTCCATTTCAGATAGATCATCATCTTCTGTCCGTTTTGTATCTTTTCATTTTTATTACGGATCGCATTATTCAGGCAGCCCTCCTTGATCACCTTATATGCCGCATCATAATATTTCTGTGTTTCTGCTTTCCTATTGGCATGAATGATGTAACCTGCCGCCGCTGCTGCCGCCGCAATACAGATAACCATTATGATTCCAATTAACATAATCCTTCACTGTCCATTTCTCTATTTTTGCTATATGCCTGATAAATACTGTTTGTTCTCTTATCTAAGATCCCTGCCAGATCCAGCCGTATTAAGAACTTCTACTTTACCTCCGGAAATCCTGCACACATCCCAGACATTGTCCACGCCCCGGCCAGAATCCAGCGAAATGACCACCGGACTCTGCCCCGGCAGATAGACCTTGACCGTTGCGCCATTTGACGCCATCGTACCGGTTGACTGAAAATCTACAACGGTAAATGTATACGTTCCCTGAAGATCATAAATAGTTGTCGTCTCCGGCCCATAACCGTCTGTGTCATCAAGATCCAGTTCCGCTATCTTCGTTCCTCCAAAAGAAGCCTGCTGGCTTGCATAATACACGTGTATATTACTTCCTCCTGACGCCGATCCTGTCAGGTGCGAATCCAGATCCAGAGGCTCCGCTCCCCATTCCAGCACGATCCTCGCCTCCCCGGACAGCTCCGGCGAGATTACAAACTGCTCCCCGCTGCAGGTCTTACCCTTTTCAACCGTAAGCGTAAATACTTCGGCAATATATCCCTGGGCTTTTACCTCTATCTCATAATCCGCCGGCGTAAGCTTTGCACGAAAAACTCCCCGTGCATCCGTCTTTTCTGTCACCGTCTCTGCCGAAGCCTTCTTTGGCCTGAATGTCAATGACGCATTGGCGACTCCTTTTCCGGTAACTGCATCTAACACGACGCCTTCTACCGTTCCTCCTGCTGCTTTCTTCTGATTCGCCAGCGGTAGGATCAGTTCATTCCATGAAGATGAATCCGTAACATTTCCGTTACTGTCCGTCCCGATCCTGGCGATCAGGTCCTCCTCCTTGTCCTCTATATAAGGGATTCCCTCCAGCGTCTCCGGCTTCACCCTCTCTCCGAACAGCATCTGCATCCGGTTAAGGCTTGCCCCGCCGTCAAAATTACGGAACAATATTCCCAGCGAATCCAGTGTGATCTTCTCCGGCATTCCCGCCGCCAAAGGAATCTTTTTACCCTCGTCAACAATTTCTTTGTTATCAGATGTATTCCTGTAATAACAGGTTGCATTTAATTTACTGTGGCGCACTTCCAGATACCCGTCCTTATTCTTCTCGCTGCTGACGACCGATCCAAATTCCCTCTTATAATCGTCAAACGTATAGCTGACGATCTTCTGTATAAATGAAGTGTCCCACGCAATATCCTGCGACGCCGTGGCAAGATCGATCTGCCTGTCTGCTTTCTCTTCCCCTGCCCTTCCTGCCAGCGTCCGGGTTTCAAGATCGTTAAGCGTCCTCTGGATCCTTGCCGAACCCGTCTGTTCATATCCTCTTCTCAGGATGGATCTTGCCTTCGATATCTTCTCCTGCTCCACATAGATATCCGCCAGGGCCAGATACCCCTCTTCTTCTTCAGGATTTATGGAAATCGCATTTTCATACTGGATAACCGCCTGTTCATAATTGTGGTCTGCCAGGTATTTCTGAGCCTCTTTAATAGCTGCGGTATAATTGTTTTCCTTCATCTTTCCGCTGACGAGCACGAACCCGATTACTGCCAGCACCAGTACCAGCAGTCCGGACAGGACAGCCAGAATTATCTTGGTCTTCTTACTTTCCTTTGTCTCCATAACATCTCCCTCTCTTGCTTAGGAACTGTCGTGAAATAACTTACCGATAGTTCCTTACCAGAACCTTCAACTGATGCTGACTACAAATTCCTCGTCGCCCATCCCCACTCTGTCGCCATCAACTAATAACGTATCTACCTCAGGCTGAATCATCTGCCCGTTTACAAAGACTTTATTCGTAGACCTGTTATCCCGTATATAGCAATTGCCGTTTTGGATTGTCACCAGTGCATGCCTCCGGCTTACAGCCGTGTTGTCCGTAATGCAGTAATCTACGGAGGCAGGATCCTTCCCGATCCAGAAAGAGGGCTTGCTGATACAGAGCGTTTCCCCCGTCCGCCGACGTGTCAGGCGGACCAGCTGCGTCTGCCCGTTATTCACAAGCTGGCCGCTCAATACAGAGGTTTCATTATAATAAGGCAATACCGTAGTCTCACTTTCCTGTCCGTAAGACTGCTGATTCTGATACGGCTGCCGTACTCCCTGCTGAAACTGCTGCTGCATTCCCTGCTGAGGCTGCTGCATTCCTTGCTGAGGCTGCTGGCAGAGATACCCTTCCTGCATTTGCCCCGGCTGCTGTTGATATGACTGTTGCTGCAAAGCGGAAGGCTGCTGATACTGCGGCTGATTACCCATCCGGTCAGCCTGCCGGTATAAACTATCTTCCGGCTGCCCCGGCATATTCCCCGTCTGGCCTCCATTCATGACCAGCATCTGCATATTCCCGCGGTATTTCCTCAGGAATATAGCAAATGTAATATTTGCCGCTGCAAGTCCTGCATTTGCCAGAAATCCATATACGGACATTCCTGCCAATGATGACAGGCAGGATATCCCCGCGATTCCTCCGGCCGCGTAACAGAAGATTTCCACATATAAGGACACCCCGCTGTCCGGTACGCCGCTCGTCATCACATTCTTCATACTTTTGATCAGTCTGATCAATTTGACATAATAGAAGATTCCGAGGGCCGAGCTTGCCACAAGCCCAATCATAATCCCTGCAATAACCGGCCCGGCAGAAAATCCCACATCTATATAACTCATTGCCGCATTTGCGCCAATCATGACGAAAATACACAGAAGCTCTGCCAGCACCACGCCCAGACATGTAAATACTAACTGGACGATTGCAACAATCCGAATCATTGTAAGTCCGGTAACATTCATTCCCTGCTGAGTATTACTCTTCGCAGCTGCAAAGAGCATCCACATTCCTACCGCAATCAGAATAACCGGGATCGCACCGATCAGCGCCGACACTACACGGATACCGCTTACTGCATTTATATATGGACTGATATAATCATAGCCTATATCATAACCTCCGCTCACTGTCATCAGCCTGTTCAGCATACGGACAAGATCTGATCCTCCCAGCATACCGCTCATAAGTTCAAATAATCCGTACACCGAATAACTGATTGCCCCAACCAGGAACAACGGTGACGTCAGCATTGTTTTTACTGTTCTTATCACTGGATTTTGATCATACATATTACCCTTTCTCCTCCTTACTCTCATTCATATACTTTCGAAATCTCATTGACCGCCCAACAGCTTCTTACTGGTAAATATGATATACCTGCTCACGGATCCTGCGTTTCCTCACACATATCCACCACTGTGCCGTTCCCATTAAGACTGTAGACAGAATCAGTACCATCCCGCCGGTAATAACCATCGCAATTCCACTCATGCATCATTCCTCCATATGTTCCATGACTTCTTTCAGCCGCTCCATATCCGCATCCTCTTTTGTACCCGAGTCATAGATGTGCTTACAGTCCTGATACCGGAACCTCAAGTCATCCCTGACGCTCTGCCAGCTTCCCCTCTCCTTCGCCAGATCCAGATAGTTATAGCACATCCACATCGGAAGGACGTATTCTTCCGGATATGCGGTCAGCATATCTGAAAGAGTCGCATTACTGCTCTCATATTTCCCCATCGCACGCTCCACTAACGCAAGATTCAGCCCGTCCTCATAACTTGGATGACTGCTCTGGTTTAATATCTCATAATTCTTTAACGCCTTATCAAGATAGGAATTACGATTCACTTCCCGTTCACTGTTCTGTGACGCAAGATATGCGGTCTCGCCAAGCTGTCTGCGCACATCTTTTTCGCCGCTTACCTGCAGCGCATCCTCCAGAACTGCGACCGCATCGGCGTACTCCCCGTTCTCCGTGAAGATATCCGCAAGCAAAAGATATGCGTCTGCGGCAGCGGCGGCATCGTCCGTGTACGCCGCCCCTTTTGACAGCCGCCCAAGCTGTTCCAGCGCATCTTCGGTCTCCCCCGACATCCATGCAAGCTCCAGCGCAATCAGCTCCTGCTTCTCCTGTGAGAGTACCCGTTCCCCTTCCCGGGATCCTACGATCTGTTCCGCTCTCTCCATCCGGCCGTCCCGGATCAGCGCAATCACATAATTCTCACAATATCTGCTTTCTTCCTCCTCAAGCTCCCATGCCTCCTCGTAGAACACAGCCGCTTCCTTATACCTCTCCTGCCTGAAACAGCTCTCTCCTAATATGTTCAGGACTTCCGCCTTTTTTTCCTCGTTTTTATCCAGATATCCACGGTACGTAAGGCTGTTCAGGAGTTCTGTCCCCTCCGAAAGGATTGCATTCTCATCCTCACGCTGCACGGCCTGATAAAGCTTCTGGTAAGCCTGCTGCCACTTTTCTACCGTATTCTTCCAGCTCCCGTAATAGATGCTAAGAATCCCGGCCGCCACGCACAGAAGCCATCCGAATACTATTCCCATCTGTATGTATCCAAGTCTTCGATAAACCGGATCCATCTTACTTATATCCTCAAGAGCCTCCCGAAGCTTCCCTGCCGAGGCAAATCTCCGGGACGGCGTACACTTAAGCATCCGGGATACAACCGCCTTCAATCCTCCGCTATAAGGAATATCCATATATTCAAACGCCGCGCTCTGATCCTCTGTCGGCGACGGCAGATATCCGGTCATCACCCGGTAGAACGTCGCTCCAAGGCTGTAGATATCCATCCTTCCATCCAGAACAATCTTGTCTTTCTGCCCCTGCATCACATGCTGGGCCCGCTCGTACTGTTCCGGGGCCGCATACCACGGACTGATCCCCTGTATATCCTTGGTCGTCTCCCCGTCCAGAGAAATATTAAAGTCTATCAGACATACATCCTCCGTATTCGTGATCATGATATTCGCAGGCTTAATATCGCTGTGAAGGATCGGCGGCTGCCGGGTATGAAGATATTCCAGCACTCCCGCAAGCTGCAGAAGCCATTTTCTGACCGTCTCCTCCGGGAAATTGTAGTTCCGGTCAAGATAATACTGGAGGTCTCTGCCCTCTATAAAGTCCATGACTGTGTAGACGCTGTTACCGATCATCAGGAAATCATATACCTGCGGAAGGCAGAAATGCCGCAGGTTCTTCAGGATATCCACCTCCGCCCGGCCATTTACCTGCCCGACAAAATGATCCTTGATCTTCTTCACAACCACCCTCTTATGCAGTCTCAGATGCTCTGCCAGATAGATCACTCCTGTACCGCCCTGCCCAATCTCTCTGTCGATACGGTATATGCCGCTTAAGACCGTTCCTCTCTCAATCATGTTTCTCACCTCTGCTTAGACAGATTGCGCCCGTCCGATTTAGAAACAGGCTGCCTGACTCAAGCGTTCAGGCAGCCCACTTCTAAGTCTGCGTATCTGTTTTTTCTGCTGCCGCACCAACGGCGCACTGTTTTTCTGCCGCATATCCCAACGCTGCTTCATTCCTTGTTTCTTTCCCGTATATGAGCATTCTCCCGCTGTCTCTTTCGCACCGCTGCTTCATTCCTCCGGCCTTTTATCCTGTTGTCTCTTCATCCTTCCTGCGTTTTTTCGCAAGAACCAGGATGATACCTCCGGCCAGAACAACCAACACGGCGATCGTACCGATTACCAGCGGTGTATTCCGGTAGAACTGTACAAACACATTGGAGGTAATCAGAACACTCACCCACTCTTCTTTCCCGGTGCCCTCCGGGTTCGAAGTATCCGTAATATTGCCGGCCATATCTACGGCGACCGCCTTGATTTCCTGCCAGTCAGAGGAGCTTGTCAGCGTATAGGGCAGCTCGCCCTTCTGCTCTTTGATGGTCTTCGCGTCAAATTCTTCCACATTGTCATCTACATAGACCTCTACCTGCTTCATGGCCGCATTGTCTGCGGCGGCGATTGTGATATCACGCTCATTCGTCCGGTACTGCCCTTCGTTCTCGATTCCTGTGATGACAACGGTGGGCGCGGTCTTGTCAATGATAAATTCGATATCCACGTTCTTGATCTTATTGGTCGCTTCATTCGTGGCACGGTCCACGGAATCAATCGTAATATTGTACAGTCCCTCCTGTTCGAAGTTCTCCTTCTTGATGGTGTACTCATAACTCTTCCATGAAACCTCTCCTCCGCTTTCCCTGACCGTATAATCCGTTCCCTCTTCAAGGTCTGCGATATCGCCGTCATGGCTGTTGGTGATTCCTCTGTGCGTCAGCGTATCTACATTGATCTCTTCGATCGTCAGCGTCTTCTCCTCGTTGTTGTAATAATCGTCTATGAACTTCTCCGTCGTATCGTCAACAAACCGGAAGTTCGAACCGAATCGGTTGACTGAGAAGGTTACCTCCTTCTCGTCAAAGTTTCCGGCAAGGTCTGTCACCTTCGCCCTCATCGTGTAGATGTCGTCTTCCTTCGCCGTATGCTCGAAATCTGCCATCTTGATGCTCTCACCGTTGGGGATATTGCTTCTCGCCCCGTCCACAGCCTTTTCGTCATGCTGCGCACCTTTGTAGGTGATGCTTACCCCGCTGACATCGTAGTTCGTATCACTGTACCTTACTCCCGGCGCCACTTCTCCGTTGTTAGCCGACTTGTCCACGATATCAAAGATCTCTATCTCCGGCTTGGTCTGGTCTACCACGAATTCCTCCACGTTATAAACCTGGGCCGGATTCCCTGCAAGGTCTGTATAGTTCACCGTAAAGGAATAGTTGCCGTCTGCCGTAAACGGCACGGTCGCCGAATGCACGTCGCTTCCGCCGCTCCATCCGTTTACCCCCGGCGCCGCCGTGTTAGCCGTAATGGCGGTCTGTACCTCTGAACCGTTGAAGTTGTGTTCGTTCACTGTAATCGTCGCAGTCCGGGACTCCTTGTAATATTTCCCGTTAGCCGCATTATTGTTATCAAATGTAACGTTAATCGTCGGCACGGTCTTGTCGATGGTAAACTCTTCTGCCGTTACAGTATTGGATGTCCAGCCGGCTTTGTCCGTACAGCTCACGTTCATGTTGTAATCGCCGTCTGACGTAAAGCTTACTGTACATCTGTTTACATTATTATCACTGCTTCCTGATGAGTCTACGCTCCAGCCACTGATCTGAGGCATTGTACCATCTGTATTCGTAATATTCAGACGAACCTGGTTTGGATCGAAATTCCGCTCTCTTACCGTAATGGTCGCGGTTCTTGTTACATTATAATATTTACCATTTGAAGCATTGCTTGTATCCCATGCAATATTCTCAACCACCGGCGCTGTGACGTCTATCTTAAGCGGGATGTCCGTCGTATAAGAATTCCCTGCATTGTCATAGGCCGTAGCTCTTACCGTTACATCGTTACTGTTGAACTTCTGCGCGTTTACCCTGATCCGTCCCAGTCCTGACTGATCGCGCTCTCTTGCCAGATTATCGTAGGTCATTGCCACGGTTCCTGTTTCCGATGCGATCACGTTGGTCCTGGACTCGATGGCATATTCTACACGCTCGATTCCTGAATACACGCCGTTCACCTGCGGGTCTGTTACCCTGACTTCTACAACCGCATCACTGTTATGGATTCCGTTTACCGTCGCCGATACGTCCGTCAGCGTTACTGTCGGATTCACCGAATCGGAGATAATACCAAATGCAGCATTCACATAGGTCACATTGCCCGACCGGTCTACGATCTTTTCGTAAATCGCAGCCTGTGAATTCGGCGCTACGGTGATTCCATTGCTGTAGGGTATCCAGCCGTTAATCCGGTTAAGCTCGGCTTCACTAAGCGGCGACACCTCTTTATCCCCGGCTGCAGATGAGTCGATATAATAATAGGTTCCCTCAACGCCGGCCGTCACATCGCTGCTTGTCATGGTTGTAGTGTGTCTGCCCTTCGTGAAGAAGTTATAGACGATATTCACAAGCCTGCTAAAGATTCCGTCGTGCTCCTTGTCGTCTCCGCTGGCCCAGATACCTCCCGCCGACTTCTCGCTGTCCGGGATGGTGATCTCACCGGCCGGGGCCGTCCAGTCTACGGTAAAGGCGTGGTCTTTATAGACAACCTCATTACCCGCCAGATCCCTGTAGGTCATTCCAATCGTATAGTTGGCTTCTGTATTAAAATGGAAGGTCTGTCCGGCTGTCTGCTTGTCAAATTCGTAGATCCATTTGAACGCGTCTGCAGCGTCCTTGTCATATGCCGCCGGAGTGCCAACCTCGTTACTATACTCGTATTTCACAGCCATCTGTTCTTTTTCAAATACGCTCGTTCCATGGACATTCGGTTCGCGGATGAAGTTTCTCTCCGTAATCTCATATCTGGCATGAACCTTCTTCTGCTGATATAACCTCGTACCATGATTCATGATGTCCGCATCGGTCAGAGGCGTCTTGTCATCTTCCTCGAAGTACGTAACCTCTAATTCCGGTGCAACCTTATCTACCGTAAGATAATATGTCTTTGCTTCCGTTACTGCTTCTGGTTTCTCCCCTGATTGATCCACCGTTATCGCCACATTGTCTGCAAGATCCTTATAAATAAGCTTAAAATCAAAATCACTGTCTCCCGTGCGCTCCGGTACATCGAACTCAAAGGTCTGCTCCCAGGTATCATCCTGGTCTGCCAGTTTCTTCCATCCCGTTCCTGTCATTGCCTTCAGGGCATTATCGCTGGAAGACATGGGTTCGCCGCCTTCATTGAAACTTACTTGCATCTGCCCTGACGCCGCCGAGAAACCGTCGGCAAACATGAAGTTTCTCTCTCTGATCGTGACAACTGCCTTGACTTTTTGATTGGTGTATAATCGCTTTATTTCGTTTGTGGTTGCCGGTACTTTCTTTGTATCTCCATCATAGTAATATTGTGCTGTAAGCACCGGCGCGGTCTTATCTACCGTAAAGGCTGACTCTGCGGGCGTCTCCTTTTCCGTGTTGCCTGCCTTGTCTTTGATGTGCGGAGTAACCGTATACTTCTGATCCTTATTCTTGCCTCCGTCAAATGTGATTACATATTTATGTATATTATCCTTGTCTGCCTGATTCTCATCTGTCTCATCCTTTATTGTAATTCCATCTACTGCTTTATTCCTTAATTGGGCGGGCGTATATGACTTGGCCTCTTCTTCCTCCAAGGCTATATCATAGGTCAAACCTTCTTCATAAAAATTACGGTCTGTATAGGTAACTGTCATGATACAGTCCCCTTTGTAGTAAAACTCATTCACAGCCTGATCCGAATTCAGTTCTACCTCTACTTCCGGCCGTATCTTATCTACGGTAAAGCATGACTCATCCGGCGTTATCTCTTCCGCATTTCCCGCCTTATCTTTAATATGAGGCGTAACCTTATAATCCTGATCCCCAGAAGTACCTCCATCGAAGATAATCTCATATACATGCGTGTCACCTGATGATTGCTTCTTGTCTTCTTTTGCCGTGATTCCATCTAATGCATTTAACTGTGCCAGATTAATGGAAAGACTCTCCGCAAAACCTTCTGCACTGCCCGTGGTTACATCAAAGCTCAAGCCATCCTCATAGAAATTGTGTTCCTTATAAGTGACCGTCATAACACAATTTTCTTTATAGTAAGCTTTATTTACAGGATCCGCATTCTTCTCATTTAATGCTACTGTTACCTGCGGCTTAATGTTATCAACTGTAAATGGTTCCATCTTTTCTCCATAAACAGCATCTTCCTGCGCATGGTCTGATAATCTTATTTCATTGATTGAATAGACACTATCCTTAACAGCATCATTGGCTCCAAATGTAAGCTTATAGATATGGACATCTGTATCGTTCTGAATATTTCCTTCGCTTGTCGCATCGGCAACAGAAACTCCATCTAACGCACCTTCCTTTAATTCTTTTAGCGTATATGTTTTTTCTGCTCCCGCTGCACCGTTTTTGTCCTCCTGGATCTTGAATGAGGCCCACTCTTCCTTAAAATTATGCTCCTTATAAGTGACCGTCATTGTACGATTGTTGTAGGAATTATCCACAACCGGGGTAAGCCCGCCTGGATTCTGGTCAAACTCTACACTGACGATTTCCGGAGCTGTGATATCGAACTTAATCTGTTGTTCCGGAATCTTATATTCATTTCCAGCCAGATCTGTCACAGTTACATTAATCCTGACATCATCCGGATTCGGGCAATCCGCTGCAACAATCTTTCCTTCTTTTGACACAGAAGACTTTCCTGTCAATTCGTCATAGGTATAGATGTCGGCGTCTGTAGAAGCCATCCCTTCTATGAAAGTACTGTTTACAATTTTACCTTCTGCATCTATCTTTCCTTGAACTGACATTCCGCCTGTGGTTACACGAACATCTATTCTTTCTATGCCTGAAAATACGTTAGCCTTTCCGGCTTCCAAAGCATTCATATCTTCAAGATCAGATATCTTTATCTCGTATTCCGCATCTCCGCCATATACTGCGACGCCCTCTGTATATTTTTTATTTATGTCCTTCCATGTCAGAGTCGCAGACGGTGATGTCTGCTCATATATCAGACCATTCGATGCCGCATACGTAGTATTTCCCACATTATCTTTTGCCTTCACAACAACAAGATAATATTTATTTTTTTCTGCTTTTTCTGATATTACCGGAATCGTCTTATTTAAAATCGTCTCCCACGTAATATTCTCCGCGTCCTTTAACTTTTTTACAAATGTATCATAATCAGAGATATCTTCTGCCTTTTCATACGTCAAAATAGCATATTCCTCTGATGCAATACCTGAGTCTTCTTTCGTCTTATCTTCATTGCCATCAAAGATCGTAACACTTTCATTAAAGAACACCTTACTATTTCTGAACACCCTGAACGCCAGATCCGTTTCCCATCTCTTTAATGTATTGAATTCAACCGTCGGACAAACCTTATCTACTTTAATCGTATACGGTAAGCTATTATCCTCGACAGAATTCTCAGATGCAGTTGTTCTGGTATCATCATCATTAGTGTTTTTAAGGTATATTTTCGCCGACACCTCCGATATCTTGCCCTCTTCAAATGTTATGAATTCCAAAACATTGCGTCCTGCTTCATTCTCATCTGTCTTTACTACAACCTCATCGTATTTGTTATCTTTAGAAGAAAATGTTATACTGCTGCTGCCATTTACCCATTTGACGCCGTCCTTTTCATAAACATTTTCATACACTGCTTCAATTCTTTCAGCAATTTCGTCGTCGCCAGCTATTTCCTGGGATATCTCAAGATCCGCACAATAGTTTCCGTTTGTGCCATCTGCAATAATCGTATAATTTGACGGATCCGCAGCAGCATCTTTTTTTGCCGGGAAAACATACGCCGGATATGCTCCGACATAGAATACTATCTGATTTCCACTGTCATCTGTCGTCTTTAGTCTGGGTTCTGCAAATTTGCTTAGATCTATTGTGCTCTTATCTTTTTCTAAGATTCCCTGTTCTGCGGTAGAATCTGCTTTACCTGTTCCATCTACAAGCCCAATCTCATAATTAGCCGCCACTGCCGACTGCAGATCATCACCATATTGTATCCTTTGTATGTCTGCCTTTTTTTGCGCCTGAACATATACGGCTCTTTTTGTAATTTCAAAAACTCCGCCGTCTTTAAATCCAGATTTTGCTGTATCTGCGCTTAATTGAAATTTCTTGTCCTCCCCCGGGACAGCGTTGGCATTTGCTATTGTAAAGGTATATTTCGTATTCTGGCCGGCATCTATAATTGCATCCTTTTTTAATACGAAACCATCATAAGATTTTACATCCGCTCCTTCTAATTCCGCATCTGTATAAACGGTAATTACATCGGTCCCAACCAATCCATTTGAACTGTCTGCTTCCAACGTACCTCTGACTCTTATACTT
This sequence comes from uncultured Dorea sp., assembly GCA_947063855.1. Lineage (GTDB taxonomy): Bacteria > Bacillota > Clostridia > Lachnospirales > Lachnospiraceae > Sporofaciens. The sequence goes on along the minus strand of CAMSTW010000008.1, from coordinate 34,547 downwards.
TTTTCTCCGTTATATACTTTACTGTCTGTCAGGCGTCCTTCTCCGTCAAGTGCTTCCCACTGAAACTTGTCCAGAGAAAGTTCTCCAACATCTTTTGCATCGATTGTCAAAGTATACTCTGCCGAACTTGCAGTATAGCCGTGCCCTTCCTCAACATAAGCCGAAATAACCGCCGTTCCGGCGCCTGTGATACTGAGTGTGGCTCCATCTTCATTTACTTTTGCAACATCCTCGTTCTCAGATTTGTAATGAATCGTCTGTCCGCTGCCTGCGCCCGTAACCGTGAACAAGTTTGCTATCGTTATAGAAGTATCCGTTCCATATGTATATTTTCCTGCATTTGCAGAAGGGTTTATACTTAAAGCAACAGATTTGAGATAATTACCTGCCAGTTCTTTACGCGTATCCAGATATACATCATCCGTTCCTGCTTTATACTCCGCAACAAATACTACAGTTCCCTGCAATTGCTCACTAACAGTTTCTGTCCATGTAAACGTTTCTCCCGCCCTGTCTGCTACCTTAATCGCCGTAGTCGTATTTGTTCCCTTGTAAACAGATACTTGTCCTGTAGCATTACTCGGCAATGCCCCAACCGTAATGGCTACCTGCGTCTGATCTGTGCCAGATTCCGGATTTATTGAAAAATCAAACGGAACCGCTTCTTTTGCGGTTACCCGCACTGCCTCTGCCTTATTACCACGTTTTATAGTAACATTGGCAGATCCATGCTGTTTCGCAGTTACAATTCCTTCATTACTTACCGATATAACATCCGGATTATCCGAAATCCATTCATATGATAAAGCATTTGCATCAATAATTTCATTTTTAACAAGATTGTTGGCTGTCAGATTTTCATACCGCTTCATTTCTAACTGACTGCCGCAGCTCAATTTCATGCTTTCCATTTCCAGCTCTACTTTATTCGTTGCTTCTCTTATCTCTATCGTTTTTGCCTTGTATCCGCTCCGGCTTACAGTACACAATGTCCCTACATCGACATTTTCAACGGAACAGCTGCCATCTGCTTCTGTCATTACTCCTTCGGCTCCTGCAACAATAATCGTTGCACCTTTTATCGGCAACTCATGAAGCTGTCCGTTTTCATCCGTATATTTCTCATATACGCTGAACACTGCTTCCGGTATCTGTACATCCGCCGCCAGTACCAGCGTACCCACATCCGGCAGCACCCCGGTAAGCACCAGCGCCAGCACCAATACAGCCGCACATATCCTTTCTTTCAGATTTCGTCTTTTGTCCATTCTCTTTTACTCCCTTTCCCTTACAGCATTTCTTCCGTATGTACCCACATAATCTCTTTCTCTATCTTGAACGCTCCCGGCAGATCTGTCTTCCTTGCCGGATTCGGATTATCCTGTATCTGACACGCCGCCAGGACTGTCGTCTCTCCATATGAGAGCCGGCTCTCCGTTCTTTGATCTGCGCTTTCTGCATATCCCGAAGCTTCCTTTACATCTGCCAGCGCTTCACTCTCCTTCAAGCCGTCTCCTCTAAGCAGCATCGTCTCCTGCGAACCACCCGCAAGATGCGTCCTGCCCGTTTCAGCCCCAAGCAGCATCGTCTCCTGTGAGCCGTCTCTTCCTGACAGTGTCGTCTCCTGTGAGCCGTCTCCTCCAAGCAGCGCCGTCTCCTGTGAACCTTCTCCTCCAAGCAGCGCCGTCTCCTGCGAGCCGTCCGCATAAGACGTCCCTGCTTCCCGGGACTTTTGCATGTCTCCCCCATCCTGCACCTGATGCCCCCGTTCCGTCTTCCCTGCGCCTGTTTCCTTCACAGGCGGAGCCACGATCCGGTTCTCCGGCGACAGGCTAACCGGCGTATTGGCAACGATATCCTCCCGAAGCTTCCCCGTCTGGTCGTTCAGCTCCTGCATCTTCTGTATGGTCTTCCTTGCGCCGCGCCCCGTCCGCATATCATAGATCCCGCGGATATTAAACCAGAAGAAAAATATCACCGAGACCGTCAGAAACACAATTGCCAGTATCAGGAATACGATAAATGCGGTATGGCAAATATTAATTGTTCTTTCCAGTTCCTGCATCTGTCTTACCTCCTGATTCATTTGTCAGATTGGATTCCTTCGTAGAATAAGTGTTCGCAACGTTCGGTCTTGCTTTTTCCTCAATCCACTCCAGTATCTCGTCCCGCGTCCCTTCGATCTCTGCCCTGTCGCTTTCATTCAAGACAATGATGTCATTCTTCAGTCTGGACTCCACCTTATCCAGTTCAGCAGTCAGTTCATCCTCCTTAACTCCTGCCGCCTTGAATTGTTCCGCATAGTTGAATATCTGACTGACAAAATTCTTATACATAACCAGCGCCATCTTGGAATTATCCTGCTCTACAAGATTCTTTCCGCTGACCAGTTCCATCATATCCGTCCAGTATTCCCGGTAAGTCGTCGTGCTGTCGCCGGATTTGTTGCTGCCGCCGCTTTTCAGGCTGGCGTCATACCCGGCAATCTTCGCCAGTATCTTCGATCTGTCCCGCTGGTTCTCCTCAAGGTGCGGGCTCTCGGCCGCCGTCTCAAACCATGCCTGAGACATCTGCGGACTGCCCGCCTTATTATAATAGAAATAATAGGCAAGCCCCATCTGGTAGGCGAACTCATCATACGCCGCCTCGTCCGCCTCCAGATAACTCTTGTTACTGCGGTTGCTGCTGCCTTTATATCCCAGGATCTCCGTCATCTTCGCCGCTTCTTCCTGCGTAAAATTCCAGTTCTCGTTGTCATCTTCCGTATTATCCAGAAATGCCTGCAGAAGCTTCAAATATGCTTCACTCTCTCCCGGGTTCAACCGGATCGCACTCTCGTAATCTTCGATCCGCTCTTCCATCGTCCCCGCCGATACCGCGCTCTCCAGATAACTGGCATAGCTCTTATTTGTGGCGCTCGTTTCCGCAAACTTAAACCCGACGCACGCCGCCAGTGATACCACCGTCAGTGCTGAAGTTGTAAGAAATGCCTTCCACTTCCGGTTCTGTACCTTTCTGTATTCGATATCCAGCTCATCATAATGCTCCAGCGCATACATCAGTTCCGCACAAGACTGGTAACGGTCGCCGGGATTTCTCTGTGTACATTTCAGAATAATCTCTTCCAGACCGGATGACAGATTCGGATTCCACTGACGAATCGGATACATCTCATAAGGCGGCATGCACGGATTATGCCCCGTCAGCAGATGATACAGCGTGGCTCCCAGGCAATAGATGTCCGTGCGCGCATCTGTCTGTCCATGGCCTCCGAACTGCTCCGGCGCCGCGTACCCCTGCGTCCCAAGACAGGTGGTGTCGGCAATGCTCGCCGACTTATATTCTCTGGCAGTCCCAAAGTCGATGATCATGATTCTGCCGTCGGGACGGAGCATCACATTGGACGGCTTCATATCCCGGTAGATAATCGGAGGCTTTCTGGAATGAAGATATCCAAGTACATCACAGATCTGTTTCGCCCACTCGATCACTCGCTCCTGAGGCGCGCCTTCTCCCTGCAAGGCTTCGCTGAGAGGCCTTCCTTCGATATAATCCATTACGATCAGAAATGTATCTTCACAATCTATTACATCGATAATGCTTGGAAGATTCGGATGATCCAGACGTTTCAGAATATCCGTCTCCGCGATCAGGTTCTGCTTCACCACTTCGTAATTAGATACCCCGTCCTTCCGGACTTCTTTGATCGCCCACGGTTTGTTCGCTCTCTCGTTCATCGCCAGATAGACGATGCTCATACCGCCCTGTCCGATCTTATTCAATATCTTATACTTTCCATCAATAATGGAACCTATCTCCAGCATCTTATCTACCCCTGCTCAACTTTTGTAATTATAACCGATATATTGTCATTTTCTCTGCGCTGCTTATTCAGTTCGGTACAGTAGACTGCCGCATCCTTCATCTCCTGCTCGGAACTTAAGTCCCGGGGTTTTATGATCTTCATGAATTCCTCCTGCGTAACCACATGGCGGAAGCCGTCCGAACACAGAAGAAATACATCTCCCGCCTCATATACGCCCTCAAAGAAATCCGGAACAACCACCGGGCTGGCCCCGACGCATTGCAGCAGTACATTCTTCTGCGGATGGACCGCCGCTTCCCTGGGCGTCATCCTGCCCTCGTCAATCTCCCTCTGCACGAACGTCTGGTCCTTCGTAAGAGAGCGCATCTCATCCCTTAACAGATACACCCTGGAGTCTCCCACATTGATGATATAATAATGTCCCTCTGCCAGAAGAATCGCCGCCAGCGTCGTACCGCAGGGCGCCTGGCATGACGCGCCATAAGCCATGATCTTTCCGTTAACTTCATCCACCAGCCGGTTTAAGCTTCTTTGCAAGGTATTGAAGTCCATCCTCTCTTCCTTCCGCTCCTTATACAATATGAACGGAAAGTCCTCCTCAAACCAACGCGAAAAAGCCCTAATCAAAGTGGCGCTGGCGACCTCGCCTTTTGCAAGGCCGCCCATTCCGTCGCAGATTACGGCGAGATGAACCCTTCCGTAATCTGTACTTGCCTCTTTGATTAAGACAGAATCCTGATTCGTATTCTTCCTGATCCCTATATCAGTATGCGCAATACTCAAAAACCCCATCTTTTGTCTCCTGTCAAATTATGTCTGCTGTTTTTTCTTCTGCAAGATGCAATTTATGCAATACTCAAAACCTGTCTCTTAATACATCATCGCGTTAATCTTGAGATAGCCGCGCTCAACGGCATACCAGATTAGTAAGTGTACAACGCCTTGCCCTCTATGACAAATGGAATTCAAATTCTTCATCCGACAGCTTCAATACAGACCGGTCGGACAACAGGGTTTCTTTATTCGGGCTTAACTGAACGCCATTCACATAGGTACAATTTGCAGAACCCTGGTCTGTGACATAATAGTCCGCGCCTCTTCTGACAATCTCGCAGTGGAGACGGCTGACCGTCGTATTATCTGCCACACAGTAATTCACTCTTCTTCTTTCCTTGCCAATCTTGAAATTCTGCTGGTTGATCATAATCTTCTCGCCATTCTTCTTACGGAGCAGGTATGCGCCTGCCCTTCCGCCTCCAAGAAGCGTGGTCTCGCCTGCTCCCGCATCCAGCAGAGTGGTCTCGCCTGCTCCCTCCGGCGCCGGCGGAGGCGTCTGGATCGGCGTTGTGCCCTGCATCCGGCTCTGTCCCATACCGCTTCCTGCCGGTCCGTTCGGATACCCTCCCGGGCCTGCCGGTTTATTCATTGCCGCTTTCTTCTTTTTACCTGAAGATAACGCTATAACAATGATGATGATAATAACAAGTATTACCGCTGCAGCGATCCCGCCAATCAATAACATATTCGGGCCGGATTTTACTTCCAGGCCGGCAATCGCATCATTCAGATTATCCGTGGCTGATACAATCTCCGATTCCTCCGCATCATTTCCCTTCTTCAAGACAGCCTCCGCCGTACCGATGCTGTCGTTCAATGCTTTCATGCTGTCTTCCGTATACTGGGCGTCTTCACTGGCTTTTGCCTTGGCTTCTGCCACGGCATCCTGAAGCTCTGCCAGGATGGCCGTGTTGTCTGGTTCTTCCGGCTCCTTGGCCTGCGCATCCGTATCTGTATCTGCTCCTGTATCTGTCTCCGGAGCCCCGCTGCTTCCATTTGCAACGTAAGGTATTCCGAAGGTATCCAGGCCTTTCTTAATCGCATTAATCTGTATAGAATAATTCTTCTTCCCTGCAATAAAAGTATTGATACCTACTACGTTATTATGCTCATCCAGAAGCGGTCCGCCTGAATTGCCCAGATTCAGCGGGGCAGTATGCTCGATAATGTCGACATTTTCCGTTACAGTTACTTTTGAAATCGTCCCGTCAACGGTAGACACATCCGCCTTTGTATTGTACTCTTTATTCGAAATAGAATCTGACGGATATCCCATTGCATATACGGTATCTCTTGTCTGGATCTGATCGCTGTCTCCCAGCGAAATAGGTTTTCTGTCATAGATCTTTTCAGCAAGTTTGATTGCCGCGAAATCCATATCATCACTATTCACACTGTCATGCATCGTGGCGTTGACTCTCATATCGCGGTTTACGTATAGGTACAATTTGATATGGCTGTCATTCGCCGCCAGGTTCGGCACACCGAAGTCTGCCTTAAATTTGTTGAATTCATCCGGATCCATGGATACAACATGCTTATTCGTCAGTACATATTCATCATTAATCAGGAAACAGGTTCCCCATTTAAAATCTGTAAAATTCCCTCCGTCATCTTCGTAGCCCAACGAAATCAGCATTACACTGTCTCTAGGGTCTTCCGTCGCCGTCAGCCCATCCGTGACCTCCTCAGCCACTGCCGGCATTACCATCATCATGCACATCATGCACACGCTGGCCGCTATTGCAAGAACTCTGCCCGCCCATGTTTTTCTTGTCGTATTTCTCATTCTCTTAGAGCCTCCCATTACTTATATTTACATTATTTGACATTAGTTTATAGTTATCGACAGATTATTACAATGTGTGTCAAGTTTTGTGGTCACACTTTTTCTCTTATATTTCTCTTAATATCTTCCGGCTGCAGCACAATCTGCTTTCTGGCAGAGCTGTGCACACTTCTCTCCTTTGGACGCATAGGTATGGATCTTACCTGCCAGACGTTCCATACTATTCTCTATACGCCATAATTTGTATTTTATATATCCGCCCGATACGGAATCGACAGGGAGATTCTTCCTTATTATATTCGTCTCTTCCCGAACCCTTTTTATCGTTTCCGATACCCCATGCAATTGTCCCGCCGCCGCATATACCGAACCAGTCTGGATCATGAAGCAGGCTCTCCCTCCCTGTGAAAATTCTCTCCTCCACTCTTCCCAGCGGTTCCTAATCGTATCAATCGCCATATCCGCATAGTTATATAACAGCGCCAGGCCTATCGATCCCATCGACATACACAGGGAATAATCCAGAAGATTCGATATCTCTTTTGTATGCCGCGAAAGCCAGTCCTTGTCCCCCGGGATCATACTTCCATTCGAATCATACTCTTTTATATTATTGGTATCATGCCGCCAGATAACAGACATTGCACCTTTATCATCCGGCGTTTCTGCCTTTACCGTCTGATAAGATGAGCCCGGAATCGTATTCAGCAGAGTTCCGATCGCACTCCACTGGTAATGCTCCAGAAGTCCCCGCGACTTGGCGATATCACCGGCATGCGCCGCAATATAAGTCTGGGAGAATCCCGGGCCGTCCAGGTTCAGACACCGGTCGATCCTGTTTCTCATGCTGTCAGGCGCCGTAATCGCCGCATGCTCTGCCAGATTACCTCCGAGAGAATGCCCTGTCATGCTGAAGCTCTCATACTTGTCTCCATATTTCTTATATACTTTGTTGATATACTGTTCTGCCGCGGCCTGCTGCGGTGTCAGCGCACTGTTAAGGAGTCCAAGGTCGGAGCCTATCCAGTCCTTCACCAGATGATCCGGATTCGCCATATCCTCGCTGCCGCGAAACGTCACAAGCGCTTCTTTCGCTCCTGTCTCCAGCATACAGGCATACATACCGCTTCTGCGCTGGTCATTGCCTATGTCCTTTAATACCCAGTCCCCGCATTCTCTTCCCTGTCCGGATTCCATCAGCCCTAATATGTCCTGAATATCGTTTCGTTTCTGTTCACCCGCCGACTCCAGTTCCATCTGCAGCAACTCCCGCACCGTGTACTGTCCCGAATCAACAGCCGCCTGATTGAAATCTATATATGCAATCTTCGATGCAATCAACATCTGCCTGTCTGAACAACTCATAACACCCCTCCTGCTTCTTCTGCAAATTCTCTGTCCGACATCTGAAGGATACCCTTTTCAAAAGGTATCGTAATCCTTTTTTTGCCTTCTGTCCTTTCTTCAAACCCGGAATCTGGCTCTGTCATTTCCGCAAGATACCCCTGCATCTCCTTTAATTCCTCTTCTTGCATCACATATAACTGAATATTGCCGCTCATGCAGTCCAACCCGCTGAAAGCCTTCTGAAGCTCCTTATATGCCTTGTCAGCGCCCCTCTCCTGCGGGCAGTACATCAGATAAACAGCAAACCGGTTGCCCGGCTTTAGCGACATGAATTCTTCCACGCTCATATCCGCATCGGCAGAATCCAGCGATTTGCTTACCGGCACCACCTTTTCCAGCAGATATCCTTCCATATATTCCAGGTTTTCATCAATCTGCCTCTCTGCCTGATCGCAGACTACGGCAGATACATAGTCGTCCTCAATATAACTGCCGTCATTGGCCACTCTGGCCTCAAACAAGATGTCCTGTGCCTCTTCAGGGCTGCATATCACCGTAAAATACCCTCTTGTAAACTCCCGTCCCGCATATTGCCAGATAGTAAATTTTTCATCGTACTTCTCTTCCAGCATATGAAGAGCCCGCTCCTCATACCCTCTTTGATCCATTTTGCAGGCCGCCAGTTCCGCCGCCATTGCCATCACAACCACTCCTTTAATAATTTTTTGCATTATATATTTCCTCTTCCTTTTCATGTACGAAGCATAACAGAATTCTTATAAAATATATGATACCTCCGACCAATACCCTGTTTTTCCGACAGACGACACTTTTAAATTGCAAAAAAACGCCTGTTTCCCGGACGGACAACATTGTTGAATTGCAAAATGCCGTCTCAGTCAATGTGGCTTTTTTAATAACTCCTCTAAAATATTTACCGTTTCATCTTCACTATAAAAATATTTCCTGTCCAGGGACTCAAAATAATCCCTAAAAGTATTCAACAGCCCCGACTCCTTAATCTTCAGGAAAATCCTGTCATTCCGTGTGGTTGGAATCAACAGATATCCATCCTGCACAGCGCTGTAAAGACAGATATCCACATCTGCGATCGGCGCATCACAACGCATCATCTGATATCTGCCCTTCTCACATTCCTTCACTAGTTTTTGAAGCAACAGCAGGCGGTCTTTATACTCAAGCGGATCATAAACCGAATCAGGAAGTTCCGATATCCTGCCATTATCAACAAACCTTCGAATACCATTTTCCGTAAAAATAAAGATAGATTTTGTTTCCTCCTGTATCTGCTGCGACTGCCGGATGTACTGATACACCCTTTTCTTCACCGGTTCCTGCGACAACAGATCACGATTCAGATATTTCTCCAAGAATGCCGTCGGAATTACCGGGAGCAGACATGCCTCCGGCTGAAATCCCACTCCTTTATCGCTGAAATTGACCGTCTCAAAGGCTGTCAGCTGCCTTTCCAGCGAATTAACCTTATCTGCCATCAAAGACGTATCGTCCTTCAGCGATTGAAACAGCCTATGCAGATGCTGTACCGTATCCTTATCCGAAAGCAGCATCCCATAATCCTCTTCCATTGAAAAAATAATCGCATATTCGGAAGTTAACAGCATAGACGACAGAAGATTGAATCTGGTATTATGCGAAACAATATTATCATAATAGCAATAAGGCTGGTAACTGCAGACACACTGTATGAACATTGGGAGAATGTTTTTCAGACAGTATAGATTATAATCCTTCTTCTCCGAGACAATATCATTCGTATTACTAAGGCAGAAGATATGCTCAATACACAGATTGGCACTTCTTATACCAGCCGAAACCAGCAGATCCATAATCGGGTTATCTTCCGGCTGCATAATCAGGCAGATTCTTCCTCCCATTCTCTGCGCCTCTATATTCAGAACACTCGAAATCAGGTGTTTTAACTGCTGGTCTTTTACAACCGTTCCCTGCCACAATATCAATTCCTGTTCGTTTACCGTCACACATTCCTGCCAGATCTGCTTCTCCTCCGGCTTTGCATAATCAGCACAGAAGGACACCAGAAAATCCTGCACACTCTTTCTGCGGTGATAGGTATGATAACCCATAATGGTAATCTGATATGCTTCCATCAAACGGCTGCGTTCTGTCGGCATAAGCCGCATATATTCTGCAATCTTTTCAACAATCTCCTCCGAAGGCGGGTTCCGCTTGCCGTTAATAATCTTATACATATTGGAACGGTCCATTTCACAGAATTGTGCAATAGAATATGTTTTGATAGATTTTTCTTTCATATAGAATTCAAGAATAGAAGAAAATGGTGTCATCGCATATATCTCCATATCATTTGTATTCGTGCATATCCTCACTTTATATACAGCATTGCATTTATGCAAACAGTCAGTATTATCAATACACAAGTCCATTTTACCAATACTTCTATGGTTTGTAAATATATGCAAAGAAAAACGTCAAAAAAAACAAAAAAAAGACACATATCCGGAAATATATGCCTTTTTTGTGACGGTTTTCACGTACTAAAGAATATTCAATTGTTGTTTCAACGCATCCTGAAGCACCTGTGAGAAGTTCAGTCCGGCTGCAACGGCAGAATCATTAAGCCATGATGGTATTGAAAGCGTCTTTTTTACAGCTGTTCTGTTCATAAGACGACGGTAAACGGTAGTATCACATGAAATATAAGTAACAAACTCCTCACCCTCCGCAGTAACGGCATTGATAGAAGATGCCATAGGAATCTCGCGCTTCTCATCTTCCAGATGAGTGAGCATAAAAGCCAGCGCATCTTGTGCCATCTCCATCCCGTCTGCAAGATTATCTCCACAAGTATAACATCCTTCAATATCAGGAAAATCAATTGAAAATTTACCGCCTTCTTCCGGAGTAAATACTGCCGGATAAATATATTTCGCCATAATCCCCTTCTCCTTTCATCACTTTATCGCCCCAATAATCCCGCTGCTTTCAAAATATTATTTGCAGTTCCAATTGGAAGTTCTTTGCTATAATGGATTTCTCCTTTTATATTATACCATATTAGACGTAAATATTACGTATAAAAATAAAAAACAGCATAATTGTCTGACCTTACGCCAAACAGCCATGCTGTTTTTATCTGCCAATACCAGTATTGCTTTATCGCTTTAAAAATAAAAAGCAATACGAATCAGAAAGTATCTTTGCAAAACGACCGGACAACAAAAGTGTCCGGCCGTTATCATACATACTAGTTTGTAATTGTGTTCTCTGTCTCTTTGTCGAATACGTGGATTCTGTCAGCATCCAGAGCAAACTTAACTGTGCTTCCGCTTCTTGCAGATGTTCTAGGATCAACTCTTGCAGTCATAGTAGCGCCTTCATAATCGAAGTGTAAGTAAACCTCTGCACCAAGCATCTCGTATACACGGATTGTAGCTTCGATAATCGTGTTCGGAGACTTAGCAAGGAACTCCGGCTCATCGTGTACATCTTCCGGACGAATACCAAGAACAACTGTCTTTCCATTATATCCACCGTCAATCAGCTTCTTAGCCTTAGCTTCCGGAAGTTCGATGGATGCAGGTCCTGCAACAAGAGAAACCTTCTTGCCTTCAACCTTACACTTAGCATCTACGAAGTTCATCTGCGGTGATCCGATGAATCCTGCTACGAACAGGTTGCACGGACGATCGTACAGTGTCTGAGGAGTATCTACCTGCTGAACGATACCAGCGCTCATAACTACGATTCTTGTACCAAGTGTCATAGCCTCTGTCTGGTCATGTGTTACATAGATGATCGTTGTGCCCAGTCTCTGATGCAGCTTGGAGATCTCAATACGCATCTGTCCACGCAGCTTAGCATCCAGGTTTGAAAGAGGCTCATCCATAAGGAATACCTTAGGATTACGAACGATCGCACGTCCCATAGCAACACGCTGTCTCTGACCACCGGAAAGAGCCTTCGGCTTACGGTCTAACAGAGCTTCCAGGTCAAGAATCTTAGCCGCCTCACGTACCATCTTATCAATCTGGTCCTTCGGAACCTTTCTTAACTTAAGACCAAAAGCCATGTTATCATAAACTGTCATATGTGGATACAGAGCGTAGTTCTGGAATACCATCGCGATATCTCTGTCCTTAGGCTCTACGTCGTTCACCAGCTTGTCGCCGATCCATAACTCACCAGAAGAGATGTCTTCCAGACCTGCTACCATACGAAGTGTCGTTGACTTACCACATCCTGAAGGACCTACGAAGATAACGAACTCCTTATCTTTAATCTCAAGGTTAAAGTCCTTAACAGCCTCAAAGCCGTTCGGATATGTCTTGTTAATGTGTTTTAATGATAAACTTGCCATTTTGGGTTTCCTCCATCTTTCCTTAAATATATATTTGTATCTGTGATACCGTCTTGCTCTGTTAAAAAGTATATAAAAAAAGTCCAGCTTAGGGTATACCCAAGTTGAACAATCTTTTTAAAAAATATTATACAAGTTGACCAAGGCATGCGGCATATTGCCTTCGATACCGCCCGCATTCTATGCAATCTGTCAGTTTCTGGTGTATTTTCCATAAGATAACACATTACCCCAGCAGCTCCTGGTATATCTCACGCTTCCCAACGCCCCGGTCCCGCGCTACCCGCTTCATGGCCTCCTTCTTTTCCATACCGTTCCCGAGATAGTAGTCCATATGCTCCGCAACGCTCATTTCCTCCCAACGTGCCCGCTCACCTGCCCGAATCTGCTCGCGGCTCTTCCCCTCGATCACAATCACGCATTCTCCTCTGGGCGCATGTTCGGCGTAGTATGCAAGCGCCTCTTCTGCCGATGCGGTATATACGGTCTCATGCTTCTTCGTCAGTTCCCGGCATATACTCACCCTCCTGTTCCCCAGAGCTTCCAGCAATACCTCCAGTGTGCGAACCAGCCTGTGCGGAGCCTCATACACCACCATCGTCCTCGTCTCCGTCTTCATCTCCTCAAGAACCGCCTGCCGCTCCTTCTTATCCGCCGGAAGAAATGCCTCGAACGCAAACCGTCTGGTTGGAAGCCCGGATATGGTAAGCGCCGTGACACACGCCGCCGCCCCCGGCACGGCAGTCACCGGTATCTCTGCCTTTTGGCACATCCCCACCAGTTCCTCCCCCGGATCGGAGATTCCCGGCGTTCCCGCATCCGTGATCAGCGCGATATCTTCTCCATTCTGGAGACGCTCCAGAAGCTTCCTTCCCTTGTCAATCTTATTATATTCATGATAGCTGGTCATCGGCGTCTTAATCTCAAAATGGTTCAGCAGCTTGATGCTGTTGCGGGTATCCTCCGCCGCAATCAGATCCACTTCCTTCAAAACCCGGATACAGCGCAGCGTGATATCCTCCAGATTACCGATTGGCGTTGCGCACAGATACAATGTGCCCGGCATAATCATTCCCCTTTCTAACCTGTTTTGTCTTCGGAAAACTAATCATATACTCTGTACTCGATTTACCTATCATACCCTTCTTCCCGCAAATCAATGCAATCAGGGATAGTTGCTTTTAACCTGCTCTCACTCCCGCCAGTCAGATACCCCAAAGCCAACTTCTTCTTTGAATATTGATAGACTGTACCTTTAGATAATTCAGTAAGATATTGTGTGTAAAATTCTTCCCAGCTAAAATACCTGATACTGTCCGCATAATTATATGTCTGTTCAAGAATATCCAAAGGCACTTCCAGGATACCTGACTTTAAGATTAGATATTCAAAAGACTCCGGCGCAAATACACTTATATTACCTGCCGGCGACCTTACAATCGCCACACATGCCTGCATTTCCGGACCAAATGCCGCCCCGTCAACAATAACCAGAATATTCTCATTATTGCCTTCATTCAAAAGTATCTTTTTTATATTCCCTTTCCCTTTTGCACTGATACACTTTTCACCAAATACGTGACAGAAGAAATCATAACCTGAATTAGAATCTTCTACAATCACCTTATCCGGAAGAATCTTTGTCTGGGGAAATGCGGTATACAGATGAAACTGTTCATTATATATGCGTTTGGGGTTACGATATTTCTGTGAATCTCTCGACTCATGAAATCCATAGATTTCTTCTATACTATAGGGCAGTTCGTACAAACTGTCCCGGAAAATAATGACAAAATAATTGTCAGACTTCTTTACATATCCTGCAAAGCGCTTCGTACGCACAAATGAATTCCCCTCATCAATAAATACAATACGGTTATGATACCCCGACAACCGCATTTCCCAATCTTCATCCGTCAGAACCGTACAAACCTTTTCACTGATCAAAGTAACTCCTGATGATTCACGCCGATTATTATAGGCAGTCAGAAGACGAATCATTTCTGATTTGCCAGATGCACTGTCTCCCTGAAAAATAGTAATATTACGTTTGACAGTCAGCCGGTAATGTATCTTATTATTGTAGATTTGGATTTCATATTTTCCCTTCATAAATATTCTGCCTCCAGCAGATCATGCGCGATTATTTCACGTACAAACTCAGCCTGATTTTGAACGATCTTTCCGGTATTCATAATCTTGATTTCAAAACACGCATCGCCAAAGTTCATCAGATACCCCAGACGAATGGTGACATCTTTCATAGCGCCCAGCTTCAAAAGCTGCAAAGCACAATTATCTCCACAGGCAGATGCATTAAAAACATGCTCCGGGTCATTTGCAATCAAAATCAATGTTTTTACTCCGCCTGAAAGCCTGCCGGGAGGAATCGCGCCAAGCACTGGACTTTGGACCAGATTCGGGCCGATTAGTTCCGACCGGTCAATATCCCGAACCATCTCTTTGCTCAGCGAATCCGTCAGCCATTCATCTTCATATGCATTATCAAAATAAGTATCTGGATCAAAAATGTAATCTTTCCCTTTATACTCACCAAAAATTATCTGCAGCATCAACGTTTCCCCCGGTATTTATTCATGCAATACGGCCGAACCTCTGCAACGCCCGCCGCCATTTTTCATTAAACCTTCCAACATCATCCGAACCCCAAAATCGTCTACAACTCCTAAGAGTCAGCGCCTCCGTAGATTCGCAGCAGCTCTTCCGTATATTTCCCATCCTTCTCATACACAATCAGCGGCGGCTCTACCTTCATCCTGGGATTCCCGTCTCTAAGTCCCTCAATCAGCACCATATTCGGCTCCTTATCAATATGTGGATATACCAGTCTCATCCTTTTGGGCTCAATCCGGTACGCCGACATCTTCGCCAGTATCTCCGGCAGACGGAAGGGTCTGTGCACCATATAGAACCTTCCCTTAGGCGGCAGCAGCCTTGCGCTCTCCCTCAGAATATCATCCAGTGTACACAACACCTCATGTCTCGCGATGTACAGAGCCTCCTTCTCATTCTTAAGGCCGTGCTCCCCGATCATATACGGCGGATTCACAGTGATTACATGAAAAGAAGCCGGTCCGAAGATGGCCGACGCTTCCCTGATGTCTCCCGTTATAATATCTATCCGGTCTCCGAGACCGTTATATTCCACACTCCTGCGCGCCATGTCCGCACTCTCTGCCTGTATCTCCAGTCCGGTATAATGCAATCCTTCATTCTTCGCTTCCAGAAGAATGGGCAGAATCCCCGTTCCGGTGCCAAGATCCAGCGCCCGTTCATACCGCTTCACCTTTGCATAAGAAGACAGAAGCACCGCATCCATCCCAAAGCAGAACCGTCCCGGGCTCTGGATGATCTCATATCCCTTAACCTGAAGATCGTCCAGACGCTCGCCTTCCCTTATATATACATTCTCCAAATCCATACACTTCCACTACACTGCCTTAAGCTCCGATTTCTCTTCCTTCGAAATACATTTCCTGCACTTCCTACGCTTACTCATCATCCAGCTTAGATGCGGCGTTCTTCTCTTCCAGCGCCTTAAGCTCCGCCATCTCTTCCCTCGACAGCCTTACGTCCTTCTTCTTGCGTCTTGGTCTGAACCGCAGTTCCTTGGCCTTGTATTCCCGGATCTCCTTCTCGTCATTATCCAGCGTTACGATTACCTTCACCAACTGTCTCAGCACATTGACAGACTGCACGTCTCCCTTAAGCCCGTCCGGAGTCGTCACATGGTCGCCGTTAGACGGCAGACGGCTGTTCAATTCCTCGTAAGTCTCCTCCTCATTGGTCAGGCAGCACATCAGCCTCCCGCATACTCCGGATATCTTCGACGGATTCAGGGACAGATTCTGTTCCTTCGCCATCTTGATGGATACCGGCGCAAATTCTGTCAGATACGTATGACAGCACAGCGGGCGTCCGCAGATCCCGATCCCTCCCCGGATCTTCGTCTCATCCCGCACCCCGATCTGTCTCAGCTCTATCCGCGTGCGGAACACACTGGCAAGATCCTTCACCAGTTCGCGGAAATCTATCCGCCCGTCCGCAGTAAAGTAGAAGAGCACCTTATTATTGTCAAACGTATACTCCGCATCAATCAGCTTCATCTCAAGCTTATGCTTGCGTATCTTCTCCAGACAGATGTCAAACGCTTCCTTCTCCTTCATCCGGTTTTTCTCTTCCTTGCTGATGTCGTCCGGGGTCGCAATCCGTATGACCGGCTTCAGCGGCTGGGTAATCTTGTCATCCTCCAGATCCCTTGGCCCGGTAACAACAGAGCCGAACTCCACGCCTCTCGCCGTCTCGACAATCACCTTGTCCCCCGCCTTAACCTCATATCTTCCCGGCGCAAAGAAATATATCTTCCCTGCCGGCCGGAATCTAACTCCAATCACTCTCGTCATATAATTCTCCTCAGTTCTCCTGTATCGTCAGGAACAAAAGCTCCATCACCAGTTCAAAGTTCACGTTGGCCTTAAGCCTCTCCTTCGCTTTGTCAAAACTTGTTATGATCAGCTGGATTCCCTCATAAGAGCTCTTCCTTGCCCGCTCCTTGATACTGTCAATCTCTTCCTTGAATACGACTACATCAATATCTCTCGTCGCTTTATATAACAGGACATCCCGATACCATACCACCATGATATCCAGATAGTCCGAAATCTCCAATTTATACGCAGCGGCCTTATTCACTGCCTGAATAAGCTCGCTCAACTCCATCTCATGTATATATTTTAACACCTGAACGGCTTCTTCCCGTATCTCATTATAATGCTCCGAATTCGCGAGCATTATGGCGCGTCCCATATTCCCCTGGGCAAACGCCGTACACATATCTGCCTTATAATCCGGGACCTTCAGCGTCTCCATCAGATACTTCTTGATCAGCACATCCCTGATATAACGCAGCTTAAGCATCACGCACCTGGACGTAATCGTTGGGAGCAGCAACTCGGCATTCTCCGTCAGCAGCATGATCACTGCATACTGCGGCGGCTCCTCGATCGTCTTGAGCAATGCATTCTGCGCCTGGGGCGTCATGATATCTGCATGATCGATCACATAGACCTTATACGGCCCCTGATAAGGCTTGATCATAATCGTATGATTCACCTGTTCCCGGATATCATCCACACTGATCGAGTTCGGCTTCTCATGTGTAACCCATATAATATCCGGATGATTCCCACTCTCCGCCTGCCGGCAGGAATGGCACGTATTACAGGGATCCGGTCCGCCCTCTTCACACAGAAGAGTTGTCGCAAAAAGCTTCGCCAGCAGCTTCTTCCCGGCCCCGCGCTCTCCGTTCAGTATATAGGCGTGCGTCACCTGATCCATACTTACCGCATTTCTGATATAATTGATAATGTCATTGTGGCCTACCACATCTTTAAAGCTTCCCATGTTGTATTTCCCCTATACTCTCTTCTGATTGCTCTCGTGCTCCGTTCCGTTATGCTTCTGTAACACACTGCTTCTCATACATCTTTGCAAAAACAGCCGCGCCTGTGTTGTGAAGCAGTGCTCTTACAATACTTCTATATACTGCTCTCTTCTCAAACCTTCTATAGAATATCCTCTCTCATAATACCATTGTAACACATCCGCCGTCTCCTGCGATACCCTTTCTCCCGGTACAATCAACGGACATCCCGGCGGATACAGGTACGCATATTCCGCCGACACACGGCCGTCGCTGTCCCCCCAGGGGAGACTCACAGCCCTTCCGGCGCCGTCCTTCCCGTCAACTCCTGCAAGAACATTTTCCATGTCCGAACTAATATATACCACATCCGGCCCGGGAAGGCAAGGAATATCCGAAGTTTTATCCTTTGTGTTTCTCACTGAACACGTATTCACGGTCTCAGGAAGCGCCCTGTCTATATCCGTCAGCGCTTCTGTAAGTCTCTCCATCCCTTCCTTTGTATCCCCGACCGATGTCATGGCAAGGACATACATCCCCGCCGCCATCTCCATCTGCAGATGATATTTCTCAAGAAGCCATCGGTAAAGCTGCCTGCCTGTCAGATCCGTATTTCTTGTGGAAATGATGATCTTGGAAGGATCATTTCCCTCCATATCAACCACACGTAAGCTTTGAAGCTGCGAAAGCTTCTTTTGCATCCCGGCAAGACGCCTGACATACGGCCCGAACAGCTCCTCCCTCTGGTTCTCCAGCAGATCGACACACGCGTCGATACTTGCCATCAACACATAAGAAGGACTGCTGCTCTGCAGCATGTGCAGATATTCCCTGACCCGCTCCCGCCTGACGATTCCTCCGTTCATATGGAGAAGCGCCGTCTGCGTCAGAGAGGGCAGCGTCTTATGCAGACTATGTATGACAATATCCGCACCCTTTACATTTGCATTCGTGGGGAAATATGGATGGAAACCAAAATGCGCCCCATGGGCCTCGTCGACAATCAGCGGAATACCTCTGGCATGAGCCTCTCTTGCTATAGCTTCTATATCTGACACAACCCCGTCGTATGTCGGAGAGACGATGATCACCGCCCGGATCTTCGGCTCCCTTAGAAGGGCCGCCCGCACATCCCCGGCAGAGATCTCTGTATTAAGCTGAACAGAAGGGTCGAAGCCCGGCATAAGATATACCGGCCTCAACCCGTTCATATAAATCGCGTGGTACACCGACTTGTGGCAGTTCCTCGCCACAAGCACAGTATCCCCCCGCCGCGTTACACCTGCAACAGCGCTCAATATGCCCACGCTGCTTCCATTGATCAGGAAATGTGTCTCATCCGCCCGGTATACCTCCGCCGCACGCTCCTGGGCATCCCGGATCATCCCTCCGGCATGATGCAGATCGTCAAAACCGTCTATCTCCGTGATGTCAATCGCATAGGGCGCCTCGGGTCCCAGCATATTGAACTGACGCTTATGCCCCGGCATATGGAACCCGTAGTAATCGGATTGACTATACTCGCTCAATCTCTCATATATCGTACGCATAACCCCTTGCACACTCCCTTATATTAGTGTACTGACCGCATTATATTCAGGCAAACCTCCTTGCCTAAATTTCCATCAGACTGCGTTGTCGGCGGTCAACGATTAGGTCATAAGGAATCCTCCCGCAAGCGGGTCCCTCCTTGTGACAACAGCCACCGCTGCACCGTTAAAAATCGGCAATACGGAATCGTTTTTACAGACGCTTCAGCAGCTCTTCTCTCTCCTTCTCATATCCCGGCTTGCCAAGAAGCGCGAACATGTTCTTCTTATAGCTCTCCACGCCCGGCTGGTTGAACGGATTCACGCCCAGGATATACCCGCTTACGCCGCATGCAAATTCAAAGAAGTAGAATAACTGTCCGAGAGAATACTCATCCTGCTTCGGAATATTGACTACCAGGTTCGGAACACTGCCGTCCGTATGCGCCAGCATGGTTCCGTTCATCGCGCTCTTATTCACGAAATCAACCGTCTTTCCTGCCAGATAATTCAATCCGTCCAAATCAACCGGTTCTTCCTCGATCACGATCTCCTCTGCAGACTCGTCCACCTTCAGAACCGTCTCGTACATAATACGGCTTCCATCCTGGATAAACTGTCCCATAGAATGAAGATCCGTCGTAAGATCTACAGAAGCCGGGTAGATACCCTTCTGATCCTTCCCCTCGCTCTCGCCATAGAGCTGCTTCCACCACTCAGACACGTAATGCAGGCTTGGCTCATAATTGGCAAGAATCTCGACCGCCTTGCCCTTCCTGTGAAGGATGTTGCGGACTGCCGCATATAATACAGCGTCATTCTCCTCATACGGCGCGTTCAGCGCGCTCTCTCTTGCCGCTGCCGCACCTTCCATCAGCCTGTCAATATCTGCGCCGCTGACTGCGATCGGAAGCAGGCCGACTGCTGTCAATACGGAGAAACGGCCTCCTACGTCATCCGGTACAACGAAAGTCTCATAACCTTCCTCCGTCGACAGATTCTTAAGGGCTCCTCTTGCCTTGTCCGTCGTCGCATAGATCCTCTTCGCAGCTTCCTCCTTGCCATACTTCTTCTCCAGCATACCCTTGAATACACGGAACGCAATGGCCGGCTCCGTCGTCGTACCGGACTTGGAAATAATATTCACCGAGAAATCTCTCTCCCCGATCACATCAATGAGGTGCTTAAGATATGTGCTGCTGATGCTGTTCCCTACAAAATAAATCTCCGGAGTCTTGCGGATCTCCTTCGATACCATATTATAGAAGTTATGACGCAAGAACTCAATCGCTGCTCTCGCGCCAAGGTAGGAACCTCCGATCCCGATCACAAGAAGAACCTCTGAATCCCCCTTGATCTTCTCTGCCGCTTCCTTAATACGTGCGAACTCTTCCTTATCATAGTCAACCGGAAGATCGATCCATCCAAGGAAATCATTACCTGCGCCCTCTCTTCCGAGAAGCACGGCTTTTGCATTCTCTGCAATCTTCTTCATAGATTCAATCTCGTGATCTGCGATAAATGTCTTTGCTTTTGAATAGTCAAATGTTACTTTGCTCATTTTAAGGCTCCTTCCTTCTTGGTAATTAATATTATGAAAATGACAATTTCCATCTATTATTTTACCAAATCAGAAGGCTTTAATCAAGCCATAAACTCCTCTAGTATCCGTCGTATTACAACATCCCGGTCCGGCTCACTCTCCGCCCTCTCCCGGTGTGCTCCCCGCTCCTTCGACGACATCTGGCGCTGGGACGCGTTCCTTACGGATGCTTTGGATTTCTTCGGAGGTTCAATCACCACCGGCTCCGTTCCTCCTACGGCATATTCCGGCGCCGGTATCTCCACGATGTTCTCCTTCACGGTATCTCTGGCCTCCGGCTTCTCCAGTTCCAGCTCCACGCTGTCCCCGCGCATCCTCTCCATCCGGACCGGCCCTAACGCCTCATTCCGGATCAGTTCGGCCGCCCGGCTTGTCCCCTGCTCCTCATTCCGGATCAGTTCGGCCGCCCGGCCTGCTCCCTGCGTCCCCTGCCGGCCCTCTTCACTTGCCTGCCCGGCTTCTTTCCTGCCCGGCTCTGCTTTGCGTACTGCGTTTACCGCCTCATTCCGGGCAAGCTCAGACTGGAAGAATACTTCCGCGGCTTCTCCGCATACCGGCTCAGACCTCCGGACCGCCCCTTCATCCCAACTAGCCGCAACTGCCGGGTATATCTCCTTCGTCTTGTTCCTGGCCGGCTCGGCTCTGCGAAACGCCTCTACCGCCTCGTCGCGCAGCGGCTCATCATCCTGGATTGCGCCCAGTGCCTCCTCCGCCAGTTCTGCCGCATGGAAAATGTTCACAGCGCTTCGGTCTCCCATATCCATTCCACGGCCTGAATTTCTGTCTCTTTCTTCCGTCCCGGGATTCTGACTTCTGTCTCCCGTATCCATTCCGCGGTCCGGGTTCCTTGCATCCATCTCATATCCGGAGTCCGCCGGCATAACTCCGAACTCCGGTGAGAAGCCCTCCTGGGTCAGAACCTTTATCTCCTTCTGGTTGGATTTCTCATACTTATGCAGACACACATTTTCCAGATAATCTACCATATAATTACGCACAGCCTCCAGCTGATATCTCTCGTCCGTCATCAGATGAACCAGATATACAAAAGCGGCAAGACCCGCCCCTGACGCTCCAATCTTCCAGACCATGTGATCCATTCCATTCACATAATAAGCAAGGCCTGCCCCCGCCGCCCCGGTAAGAAGACACAATACAGCCGCCGCCTTCTCCATTCTCCTCCATCCATGGAGTCTTATCCCCAATACTCTGTACTCGTACAGATACTTGTCCACAAATACCCGTACATTCTCCACCTTGTCGCTGATCATGCTGGCGTGCTCGAACTTGGCCCGCACCAGGCGCATCAGCGGATGGGTACTCTTATTCATATTCCCCGCCGCGCGCACCAGCCTCTTCAACGAGATGTTCACAACACATTTACTAACAACTCCTGCAAACGCCAGGATACCAAGAAGCACGAACACAACGTGCCTGTCCAATATTGTTTCTAACATAATAAGCCCTCCTTCTGAATAGAATTATAACTGAAATCCAGAAGGAGAGCTTAAAAATCGTTCTACAGATTCCGCATGGCCTCATGAGAGAATCTGTCATCTGCGGAATTATTCTGAGATATTTTCGCTTATAAAATAGTCAGCAATTCCTTTACAAGTCTTACGCTGTGGGCGATTGCCTGCCGTTCGAAGGCCGGGTAGTCCATGGTCGCGCTGTTGTCGGCTTTGTCCGAAATGGCACGGATTATGACATACGAAACCTTGTTCAGGTACGCCGCCTGGGCGATCGCCGCCCCTTCCATCTCCACACACAGCGGCTGGAAATTCCCGGTTATCCTGTCCTTCACTTCCTTCGACGCAATAAACTGGTCCCCGCTTGCCACCCTTCCGGTGTATGTATGGATATCCGGATTCGCTTTTGCGTTGGCCTTAACCGCCTTCTTCACCAGCTCCTCATCCGCCGGAAACGACATCACTTCCATCCTTGGCACCTGTCCCACCGGATAGCCGAACTGCGTGGCGTCCATATCGTGATGAAGCGCGTCCGTAGAGATCACCATATCCCCGATGTCGATCCGCGCATCCAGCGAACCCGCGATTCCTGTGTTGATCAGGGTATCCACCTGAAACCGGTCCACCAGGATCTGTGCACAAAGCCCCGCATTCACCTTGCCGATCCCGCTCCTTACGATAACCACATCCCTGCCGCACAGAACGCCGCGGTAGAATGTCATGGACGCCTGCTCTGCCGTCTCCTCTACCTCCATGGCCTCCTTAAGCGCCGCTACCTCTTCCTCCATCGCTCCGATTATTCCTGTCATGATCTTGTTCCTCCCTATAAAACATTTTCTTCCATCAATAGTCTCCGCTCCTTTTAGGCGCCCTTTTCCTGGTAAGCAATCCCAAATCCTGCAGTTTGCGTCCAAATTCATCATCTTTCGCAATTAACAGCAAATCCCTGTCCATTCCGTTTAGCGTATTATAAGCATTAAACATATTTTTGTCAATTATATTAAACATTAAAAGAACCTGCACTCACGTGACCGCAGAACTTCGGTTATACAGGAATGTCTCTTCGTCTCCTTATCATATGCGATACCCACTCCGATCACGCGCCCCAAATATTTCGGCGGCTCTCCCAGTTTTCCTTCGAATCTCAGCACATATCTTCTGTCTTTGATCTGCTGGAGTGCATTCTCCGGCGTATCATTTACCTTCAATTCCAAGATGATTCCATCCGCCTTATGATCTGTTTCCGGATAGAAGATAAAATCCACATATCCTATTCCACTCTTATCTTCACGCTCTACCCGGTAAGTATCCCTCGCCGCCAGATAGACCAGATTCACAACTGCTGTCAGATCCGTCTCGTTATTATAGCTTAACAATGGCACTTCTGTATTATGGGCAAATTCCAAGATTCCCGCCATAACCGCCGTATTATTCTCGAGAGTTGCCTTAAGCATTCTGCCAGACAGCTTTGCAAGCTGATGCACATAGCCTAACGTCGGCTCCTTCATTAACATATCCCTGAACCGGTCCATTAACTCCTTATTCGGAATATACACATGTCCCTTCTCATAACTCAGAAACCCATACACCACCATCGCCGAGAATATCTCATCCTTCGTTGTCAGGTTCGCAGCTGTCGCCGCATATTCCTGCACCTTTGCCGGAACCGGTATCTCCGATACCATCTTCGCCAGATCATCTCGCACCTCTGCCGTATTCTGTTCTATATAATAAAAAATCTCGTCATAGGGTCCCGCACTGGTCCAGTAATTCCCCAGGTTATTGTTCGTGAGCGCCGCGACCACCGAACGCGGATTATACACCCGCTCTCCCTCTTTCGTATGATACCCGTCATACCAAAGCCTCAAGCCATCCCTGGTCACTCTTGGATTCGGCTGATTCACTTGAAACCTTTCATACAGTTCATCTACTTCCTCTTCTGTAAATCCAAAGTACTCTCCATACAGTTCCTCTGACGCCATGGTATATTCAAGAAACATGTTCAATTCCGAACCGCTGGAATACTTCGCGATCGGCAGAATCCCCGTCATATATGCCAGCGAGACATAGGCCTTCCCCTTCAACAGATTACTCAGGAAATCAATATACTCCTTCCTGTCACTCTCTGTCACAAAATCCTTATGGAAAATAAAATCCCATTCATCCAGGACAAAAATAAACCGCTTAGAATCATAGCAATGATATACTGCTGAAAATGCATCCCAAACCGCGTCCTCTTCCCGAATATCCGCCTTGGGATACGCCGCCTTCAGATCCCTGATCAGCCTGTCTTCAATACGTCCAATGTACTGCTCATAGCTTCTGCATCTGCGCGGCAGCTCATTAAAAGAGATAAATACTACGTCATATTTCCCCGCATAGACTTGATAAAGTTCAGATTCTGCAATCTTCAGTCTGTCAAAAACAGCGCCCGCATCACATGCCGCTGAAAAAAAGGACGCAATCATATTCGCAGTCACTGATTTACCAAAACGCCGCGGCCTGGTAATGCAGATATTATTCGTACTCGTCTCAACCCGTGTCATCAACTGTTCCAGCATCAGGGATTTGTCGATAAAATAAGGACTGTGAACCTCTCTGCTGTAAGCATCAAAAACCGCAGTCGTGTTCAAATAATTTCCCATGGCCTTCCATCCTTCCTTTCTATGCATGTATGTATAATGTCCGATACTCTGCTCCGTGCTTCTTCCATCCATGCTTGGAATCATACGCATACCTTTGCTTCTTTGCACGGAATGGATGCTATGCATACCTCTGCTTCTTTGCACGGAATGGATGCTATATTATATGGTACAACAACATATCCCCTTTGTACAAGACCAATGTTACAATTATATGCGATTCCATGCTCTTTCACAAGGAATCATCCGTTTTTCCCCTTCTCTATCACATAAAAAATATTAAATACTGCATCCGCCGCAAACCAGTCTCTTCACATAAAAAAGAAGAATCCCACCAGAATCGAACCTCCCGCCGTTTAGCTCCTCTGACAGGATTCTTCTTTCGTCTAAAAACTGTGCAAGATCAGCGTATCTTCCTCTCTCCGCCGTATATCTCACTGAAATACTCCAACAGCTTATCCTCATTCATCTCTGCCGCCAGACATCCTAACTGAGTCACCGCATTCCCCCCTGTAATATTTCCAAACCGAATACAATCCTTAAGCGCATAACCATAATACAACCCATACATAAACCCGGCCGCAAAGGCATCCCCCGCTCCGGTGGAATCCACATGCGTTACCGGAAGCGGTTCTATCGTATAGATTCTCTTATCCTCCTTATACAAACAGCCTGCATTCCCACTCTTCACAATAGGATTCTCCAAATACGCAGACAGTCTTTCAAGAGCCTGCAGCGGAGTATCTGCCCCCGTTATTTTCATAGCCTCCATAGCATTGGGTATAAAATAATCCACATACGGGAATACATCATAATACCAATCCAAACTCAGCCGGTCGCTCCATGCAGAATCCAGTACAATCATGCAGCCTGCCTCTTTCAACGGTTTGCACAATTCCTTCTGCTCTAAAGACAGAAACACAATTCCACAGCCTTCGTAAAATTCATATATCCTCTTCTGATCCACTGCAAAGGCTGCCTCCGTGGGTTTATAGGAAACAATTCCCCGGTCCTGCCTGCAGGACACCACACAACTCAGTGTAACCGGATCCACTTCATCCGAAGAGAGCATATTGGTAAATTCAATCTTATTTTTTTCAAGCTCTTTTAACAGATATTTACTCAGCAGACCTTCCCCAATATAGGTTGCCAGCTTTACAGGAACGCCCAGCCTGGATAACTGAATCAGGGTTGCCACCGCTCCTCCCCCCAACTGCTTCGAACAGTCTCTGCTGTATACCTCCTCCCCAAGACTCGGTATTCTGTCTGCATTCCCAAAAATAATATCTACATTCGCTATTCCAAATCCGCCCACGCTGTTCATACTTTCCATCCTTCCGTATACTCCGCATAAATCTCCAGATATTCACTTAAAAGCTCCTTTGCCAGAGAATAGGAACCTACCAGAGGATTCACCATAAGAGCATCTATTGCTTTCCCGGAATCTTTCTCTACGATCGCCAAAGCCGCATTCCGCTCATAATACTTGACGGCAGATATAAGCTGCTTTGCACTTTCTGGCAGCATATATGGTCCAGGCTTTGGTATCGCTCCTTCTTTTGAAATATGGCAGGAAACTTCAATTACATCCGTATCCCTAAGCCAGTCCACAGTCCCCTGATTGGGAACACATAGAATCATCTCCCCCGATTTCCCGGTTAGCTTCGCTTTCATAAGCGCCAGTGCAACCCCTGCATATCCGCCCTCTTCCTGTGTATGAAGCGAAAATCTCAGAATACAACTATCATCTCTCATCACAGACGTTTCACCCTGCATATAATTTTTCTCTCTTCTATATGTATATCTGCTATACACCTCCAGCATTTTATCAAAATCTTCCAGAACATCATACTGTCCCAGTTCCTCCAGCATCGCGTCATTGATCCTTTTAATCCGTTCGCCTCTGGTCTCCCCGCTCTTCTGTATATTCCCCAATGCTTTCTCCCGATAGTAATAATAATACAGATATTCATTCAGCAAGCACCCCATATGCCACGTAAGCTCTGGCTCAAAATACCTCATATCCGTCTGCTTATATAGTAAATCATTTGCCAGCATCTCCGGCATAAGCTCTCGATTCCCTCTTTTTATGCTGGTAAAATAGGATAAATGGTTTAAGCCCATAAGGCGTACCTGAAATTCTTCCGCCTCGACTCCGTAAATTCTCGCCGCCTGCCTTAAGAAACCGGAAGGAGCGTCGCAAATTCCATATACAAAAGAATATCCCTGATCCCTTAACGCCTGTGTCACCAATCCCGCCGGATTCGTGAAATTAAATACCATCACATCAGAAGCTCCATATCTGCGTATCAATTCACAATAATGAAGCAGGACCGGAATAGAGCGAAGCGCCATGGCAAATCCTCCTGCACCGGTCGTTTCCTGCCCGATCAGCCCATATTTCAGCGCAATCCGCTCATCGGTAATACGCCCCTCTTCTTTTCCTGCCCGGATGGTCGTAATAATAAAATCCGCTCTCCATACCGCCTCCTTCTCATTCTCCGTACACCGGAAACACACAGAAGGCGCTGTCCGTGCAAAGACCTCCCGGACCATCCCCCCAAAAACCCTGTTACGTTCCTTATCAATATCCATAAATACAACTTCTGTTATATCAAGACTCTCCGCCTGCTGCGCCAGATATTTTGCCAGCATCAGGCTGCGCGAACCACATCCGCCGATCACCGTTAATTTCATAGAGATTCCTCCTTACGCCCCAAATCCTCTTTCTGTAAATACAGACGCTAAAACACAAAATACCTCCACACCTTCAGCCAATACAGATTCGTCTATCTCAAAACAGCTATTATGCAGAGGATATTGTTTGTCCCCACATTCCTTCCAACATCCCAGACGCAAAAACAGCGACGGACAATACTTGCCAAAATAAGAAAAATCCTCCCCCAGCATAGATGCTTCCCCCTCTGAAAACACCTTTATACCCCTAAGCTTCTTCTGAAGAATCCGGGCTGCCCAGGACGCGGCCGCTCTGTCATTTATCGTCGCCGGATAACCGGCGCTCATACTATATGTTCCTTCCATTTCCCAGGCTTCTGCTGTAGATACCGTCAATCTCTTCAGACGCCGGATGATTTTTTCCCTCACAGCATTATCATACGTCCTTATAGTACCCTCCAGACATCCGGTTTCACTCACAACATTATACTTCTCGCCGCATTGTATCCGGCATACGTTTACTACCGCCATTTCCTGCGGGGAGACCACATCTGCTGTAATGTTTCCGATTGCATTTACAAGTGACGCCAGAGCCGGTATTGGATTTCTGCAAAGATGCGGCGCAGCGCCATGCCCTCCCTTTCCCCGGATTTCAATACGGAAAGCATCCGGCTGTGCCATAACAGGACCTGACATACAGGTTATACTTCCCGCTTCCTGCGGCCAGACATGAAGAGCTGCTGCAAATTCGGGCGATGGATGTTCCAGAGCCCCCTCCTTAATCATTCTCTCTGCCCCGCCTTGCTGCTCCTCCGACGGCTGAAAGATAAATACCACATTCCCGCACAGACTGTCCCTGTACCCCTGTAAGATCCTGATGCACCCAAGAAGTATCGCCATATGAGCGTCATGCCCGCAGGCATGCATCACACCTTTACGCCGGGACTCCCAGGGCAGTCCCGTATGCTCTGTGACCGGCAAGGCATCCATATCCGCCCGCAGCGCAATCGTATGCCCTGGTCTCCCGGTTCTGATCACGGCATATACCCCCGTATCCGCGCACGGTCTGCACTCTACTTCCCATTTTCTCAATTGATCCAATATCCAGGCCTGCGTTTTATATTCCCGCCCGGAAAGCTCCGGATATCTGTGCAGATATCTATAATAATTCTTTATATCGTCTTCTATCTCACCTATCTTGTGATAAAATTCCCGCTTCACTCTTCCCCTCCCTGACCGCTTTGACTATAAATCAGATTTTCTCATAACATCCGTAAGACTGTCTATCGTAAGACTATGCCCCAGATAAAGTCCCTCCGCATAATCCACCTTCGCATTTCTTCCATATTCCCGGGCCAGCTCCATCGCGCAGGATAGTATATTCTGAGATTTGTGCGCCATACAGGCGCGCTTTTTAATCTCTATGACATCTGATATGTCTACATAGATATCCGGCCTTTGCATATTCGTCCTGTTATCCGCCCCAAAAAAGAGAAGCGCTTCATAATGCCATTCCGAGTCGTCATCTGCATACTTTTTCAGTCCGGCTGTAAAGCAGGCCGCCTTTGTAATTCTGGATACTGCCACATGATCCGGATGATAGTCCTTCTCCTGCAATGTAAGGATAACTCTCGGCATACATTTTCGCAGATGCAAAATCAAAGCATCCACTGTCTCTTTCGTAAAGAATACCCCCGCATCCGGGAATTCCAGCATAGCGAAATAATCCAGCTGCAATATCTCAGATGCTTTCATGGCTTCCGCTTCCCTTTCACACTTCTGTGCATAACCTCCGGATTCCCCCTTTGTAAAAATCACAAGACCCGTTTTCATTCCCTCTTTCTTTGCTTTCGCAAATATTCCCGCCGCACAGACCTCCAGATCATCCGGATGCGCACAAACCGCCAAAATATCAATCATTCCTTTACCTCCTATTGTTTTACGCCTGTTGTGGCAATCCCTTCCACGAACTGTTTTTGGAAAAGGAAAAAAATAACAATCATGGGCAATATGGCAATGATACCTCCTGCCATGACCTGTGGATAATATGTCGTATGTTCTCCGATCAGCATGGCCAGTCCGGCCGATAACGTCATCTTTTCCATAGAATTATTTACAATCAACGGCCACATCAAGTCTTTAAATGTAGAAATTGCCGTTAAAATTGCCAAAGAGGACAACGCTGGTTTTAACAATGGCAGCAAGATCATGTAATAGATCTGAAAAAAGCAACACCCATCCAGCATAGCCGCCTCATCCAGGCTCCTTGGCAGCCCTTAAAAAAATTCCCTCAGCATAAATGTCCCAAAGGCGCTGAAAACTTTGGGAAGCCACAGCGCCGTTACTGTATCTGCAAGACGCAGCTTCACCATGATA
This sequence comes from uncultured Dorea sp., assembly GCA_947063855.1. Lineage (GTDB taxonomy): Bacteria > Bacillota > Clostridia > Lachnospirales > Lachnospiraceae > Sporofaciens. The sequence goes on along the minus strand of CAMSTW010000008.1, from coordinate 4,629 downwards.
TCATAATTAGGCACCAGAAATATCTGCCCCGGAACCATTAATAGTGCCAAAAGTATAACAAAAATCACATCTCTTCCCGGAAAATGTAATCTGGCAAACGCATACGCCGCCATAGAACAGATTACAAGCTCGATTCCTATCGTGAACAAAAGAACCAAAAATGTATTTATATAAAAATCCAAAAAAGGAAATTTTTCTATGACTTCACCGTAACTTTCCAATGTAAAAGCCTCCGGGAAAATCGTAGGCGGTATCCGGATACTCTCTTCATAAGTCTTAAAAGAAGTCGAGATCATCCACAGAAACGGGCCGACCGTCCCGGCAGAGCATAGAACGAGCAACAGATAGATTCCCCATTTTCTTATTCTCATTCCCAAGCCTCCTTACGAATAACGTTTCATCTCAATCATCATAAAATACAAGCTTTTTCTGACAGAGCATCTGCACCGCTGTAACTGCCAAAATAAGCAGAAACAACAGCAGGCTGATTGCCGCCCCGTATCCTTTATGGAATTTTACAAATGACTGTTCAAAAAAATAAGTTACAAGAGATCTGGAAGCTTCCGTCCCACTGCTCCCTTGCGGAATCATCAAATAGATAAGATCAAAGATCTGAAATACGTTTATAACCGTTGTAACACTGACAAAAAATATGGACGGCGACAACAGCGGCAGTGTAATCCTGAAAAAGCTCTGTACCTTCCCCGCTCCGTCGATTTCAGCAGCCTCCTTATAACAGACCGGTATTCCCTGAAGCCCTGCCAGCAGCACAATCACCTGATACGCCACGCTGGCCCAGATAAATACAATGGATATTGAGAACAGCACGATATGCGGATCCGACAGCCATGCTGCTGGTTTTACACCAAACATACCTAATATTTCATTAAAAATGCCGAATTTATAATTCATCAGCCATTTCCAGAGTAACCCAATTGCAGCCGGCAGCGTAACAGCCGGCAAAAAGATACAGACCCGGAACGCTCCTATCCCCTTTACATTTGAATTAAGCAGAACTGCCAATATTACAGCCAATACGACTACCATCGGCACACAGATAATTACGTACAGAATCGTATTGACAAGCGCCTGATAAAACGAAGCGTCATGGAACAGTTTCACATAATTTTCCAAACCTACAAATCTCGGCACTCCAAAACTGGACTTATCTGTAAAACTGTAATATATATTCTGAAAAAATGCCCCGACAAAGAAAACCAATACTCCTGCCATCAAAGGCGCAATCATCAGGTAACCTGTTATAATCTCCTGTCGTTTCAGGGCATTTTTCTTCCGTTTCATTGAATCCCCTCCCCGTCATTTTATCCGGTGCGCCGCCAAATCTATCCTGGCGGCGTTTCCGTTTTCTCTTATCACTCATGGTCCAACGCGTCCTGTGTTGACTTCTGCATTTCCCTGCATCCTTCTTCCGGCGTCAGCTCCTTCGAAAAAATCTTAGCCGATATCTCATTTACAGCCGGAAGCCACTCCGCTACACTAGATGACGTAGGAAACATAAAGCCTGTTTCTGCCACATCAAAAATCACTTCAACATCTATATGCTCTGCCTTATAATACTTCTGTGCACGAATCAATGCCGGAACATCTACTTTGGCTTCTGCCTGCATCTTGTTCGACTCCTCGCCGGACAGATATTTGACCAGTTTCCACGCGGCGTCCTTACTCTTGCTGCTGGAATTCACCGCATACCCCAGGCCTCCGATTACGCTCTGATTTCCCTTTTCTTTTGCCGGCATGGCAATCGTTCCTACCTGCGCCGCAAAGCTTACTTCATCGATCACCGCTGTTTTCCAGGATCCCATAAAAAGGATTGCGCCCTTCTGTGAAAGAAACAGATCCGTTCCCTTTGTATCCGAAAGCACTTCACTCCCCGGCATCAGCCCTTCATCCATGAGCTCTACTACATCTTCATATGCTTTTACAGACGCCTCCTGATCAAACCCTGCCTTTTTCCTGTCGCCGCTCAGAACATATCCGCCCGACTGACTGATAAAATTAAAGAAAGATGGCTGGGGATCGAGCTCCATCAAAACAGGATATTCATCTGAACCCGCCGTCTCAATCTCCGTCTTCAACTGTCCCGCCAGCCTCTTCATATCTTCCCAGGTCCACCCTTCCTTCGGCTCCTCAACGTTATATTTTTCAAATATATTTTTATTGTAGAAGACCTGCACCGTGTCCATCCCTTTGGGCATACAGTACTGAACGTCTTTGTAATTGTAAGCATCTTTTACAACACTTACATAATCCTCCATATTTATCCCGTCCTTTTCTATATATTCGTCCAAAGGTTCCAGAACGCCTGCATCCGCATATTTAGGAAGATATGTATTCATCCAGAATACATCCGCCGCACTGTCCGATCCCATGGCGGCGTCAAGCTTCGTCCAATACTGCGACCAGGGAGTTAACTGCACTTCAACTTCAATATCCGTATTTTCTGCCTCAAATTTATCCACAATCTCATCAAATACCGGCTTCTGTACTTCATCCCAAAGCGCAAAAGTAATCTTAGTTTTCTCAGATCCACTCTCTGTTTTTGCCCCTCCGTTATCTTTATCCGATGTAGAATTCCCACAAGCCGCCAAAGAACCTGCTATTAAAATCGCCAATGCTATAGACATTCCTTTTTTCATCTCATACCTCCATATCTCCATGATTGATACTGCTACTCTTTTCTTTTCTGGTTGATCGTACAGGTTTCTCCATATTCCAAACGATAAGGCAGTGTGATCTCTATATTTCCTTCCCTCTCCTGATTCTGAAATGTATTCAGCGTATGCTCAATCATTTCTTTAATCGGCTGACTGATCGTAGTCAGCTTAGGCGTCACTTGCCCGGACAGACTAAGCCCGTCAAATCCCATCACAGACACATCCTCCGGAACCCTAAGCCCGGCCTTAGATAATGTACTGATCACCCCCAGGGCCGCTTCGTCGCTGAATGCAAACGCGGCTGTAAAAGAAATCCCCTCTCTGATCGCCTGCGCTGTCATCCGGCATCCACTGTCATATGTTAAATCTCCGTACTTTACTCTATTCTCATCAAACTCCAGCCCAAATTCTTCAAAGGCTCTTTTACAGCCCGTAATTCTCTGAAACCCTGAACTGATGCTTTTTGCATAATCTGACAAAAATAATATCTGTTCATGCTGCAAACTAAGTAAATATCTGGCTCCCTCATACGCAGCTGCCAGATCGTTAATGTGAATCATCTTACATCTCTTGTCAGTACTGATTGCGCCAAACATTACCGTCTTTATATTTTTAGCCGCAATATAATTTAACATATCCTGATCCGCATTTTCTTCCAGATAGATGACTCCTGTTATATCTAACTCTTTAAAAAATTGCTTATACGCTTCTCCTTTTTCCAGAACAGGAATAAACACCATTCTGTAATTGTATCTTGGCACTGCTTCCAGCAACCGTTTCAATACCTCGCTAAAATACGCCAGTTTCAAATTGGGAATCAGAACTGCTATGACGCCGGGATTTTTCTGCTTATATACTGGTATATACGCAAGTTCCCGAACCGCTTCCTCAATTCTTTTTGCGGTCTCCGTTGTAACCACGCACTTTCCATGAAAATACCTTGAAACAGTCGCCGGAGACACTCCTGCCTTTTTCGCCACGTCTCTTATCGTCGCCCCATTTTCCCCACCTCCTTTTTGTGCATTTTGCATTTTTCACCGTCATTATCTGGTTAGATTCTGTACTTTTTCAACCAACTTTATGAGGCTCATTATAAAAAAGCGCATAAGAATTGTCAATATTGTTTCATTTGTTTCACATTTGTTTCATACGTTTCACATATCTCCGTTTTATTTTCAAATAATTTTTACATATTCTTCCATTTATTTGTCTATTTATTTCATCAAAAAACCGCTATACTCAGTTTTCCCGGTATAGCGGTTCGTATTCCTCCAAAAGCGCCAGAATCTCCTTCTCCGACTAACCATTCCCATCCTCCTTAATCGTCCAGGAATGCAATCTAACATCTCTTGCGTAAAGAATACCCCCACATCTGGGAAATCCAGCATAGCGAAATAATCGAAACGGAGTACGGAAGAAAAGGACACCGGACAGCTCGACCGATAACAAGTAACCGTTTATAATATATGGAATATCCTTAAGGAGCCTTTGTAAGACAGGCTTCACGGACACAATCAGATAATGTAGCAAGATTGACTGGGATGATGTAAAACAGTATCTCGAAGGATATATCGGGGACTATTACGAGATTGAGGAAAATGCGGAACGTATATATATCGGAAATGAACTCCCTGAAGAATATACGGAATCAGAAAGCCGAAAAAGCCTTATGGGTGCAAATGCAAAAGCGAAGGCAAATGCCGCTACTGCGATACCGGAACTGATACAGATAGCATCTAACCCGGCCTTTGAAGAAAACCGCAAGGAAAAACACAATAAAAACGCCAAATACGGTTGGTACAGATATGATGTCCGTTTTGCCCTCCCGGTCTATGAAGAAGATACGCTTGTCAGATACAACATCTTCCATGCCCGGCTTTTAATTAACTATGCTGAAAGTGGCAGGAAATATCTGTATGATATTTTGGCAGTAAAAAAAGAAACGAGCAAGCCG